>CADBSF010000061.1 GCA_902797265.1 uncultured Erysipelotrichaceae bacterium | reverse complement strand
TTCTACAGGAGTTAATTCCACTTCAGGATACATTTCTACAACAGGAGTTTCTTCTCTAGAATCCATTCTTGAACTAGAATCTTCTTCTTCATGACTTATTTCTTCAGTAGGAATCTCTTCCTCAGAATCCATTTCAATTGTAGAAGTCTCTTCTTCAGTTAATCCTTCCGTATTGTCAGGGATTCCTTGAACAATACTAGCAACAGTTTCTGGAGAAACAATGTTCTCTCCTTCTACAACCTCATCTTCTTCTACATAGTCATCCTCTTCTATTTCTTCTCCAACAACATTTGCAACAGTTTCTGGAGAAACTACACTACTTTCTCCTTTTTTAATAGAATCAATCTTAACAGATGAAAATCTAGTATCAACTGAATTAGTTTCATATTCCTTTAAATGAACTTTCTGTTCTGTCTCTTGAAAATCTTCACGATTTTTTTCATGATAAGAAATAAAATTCTCAAGAAATGGAGTTAATCGATAATACTCTTCTCCTTGAATAAAAAGAGCATTTGCTGTAGTAGCAATATCTAAATAATCTAATAATTCACGACTTACATAAACTGCTTCATTGTCATCTAAATCAATGTATCGATTAAATACTTTTGGAGTATTAGTTTCATTTTCAGGAACTAAAAGGTCTTTTGGAATAGGAGCAGGATTATCATTTTCCTTCTTTTCTTCTTTATTTTGACGAACTCCTTTGATTAATTTTTCCGTATTTTTTTCTAGTTTATTAAAATCTTTTTGACGGATTCTAAGCATCTTAGCTCTTTTACTAATCTCCATCTGATCTTCCATATGATATAATGAAACAATTACATCTAAAACTGATTTCTTATTATTTGATAATCTAGCACTAACTTCTTCCATTATTTCTTTTTTTACTGCTAAAAACTGTTTCTTTTCTTCTATTGTTTTCTCTGAATTCTTCTTATCGAGAATAGAACTAAGTCCTTTTTCTTCTAAGATTTTTGAAAGTATTTTCTTTCTTCTTAATGTTTTTGATAACTCTCGATATTCAGAAATACTTAATTCTAAGGATTCAGACATATTGATATCATGCTTCAATTCATTTACTTTTCTATTTAATTTAGAAATGTATTTTTTTAGCATTTCTATTTTATTTTTTATTTCAATCGATTCTCTATTTTTTTGATATTTTTGATAAGAAGAGTTGGTCATGATTTGTTCTATTTCTTCATCACTTAATAACTGATTATTATTTAAATATTGATCTGTTTCAGTTATTATCTCTTTCATTTTTTCATAGATTTCTTCATAATCTTTTGCATACTGTTTCAATAATTTCTTGGCATTTAATATTAGTTGATTTACTTCATCAAGAAGATATCTTAATGTCTCAGATGCCATTGCTTCCTTATTACTTTTTTCTATAACAAGTTTCAATTTTTCTTCTAATTCTTTCATTCCTTCTAGTTCGATAATACCATTATTAATATGATTCATCTGTTCATCATATTGCTTTAATTCATTTAATCCTTTTATTATTTTTTCTTTATCAGCATTCTTATTAACACTATAAACATTAAAACTCGTAGAAATAGATTCAGAAATACCGTCATCGTCACTAGCACCATTAAAAATGATTAAAGCTTCATGATCTTCAGGAATAGTAATATTTTCTTTTTCTAACATTTCCAAAACTAATTTGTTAATATCTTTATTTGGATCAATATTTCCCATATCAATCGATCCAGAATATATGATTTTATTTTCATTGTCCATTCTTCATTACTCCCTTCCGACTACTTTTCATTATCTATTTGCTCTAAAACGTCATTTATCATACGTAATTCCCTCTTATCGGTAATATTCTCAAGTTCCATTTTTTCACCAAAAGGTCTATAGGCAGAAACATATATATTTTTTCTTCCGTTGGAACCTATCGTATGATCAGTATAACCCACATAAGACTTCATCGTGTCTTCACAGTCAAAAGTAAATAATACATCACAGTCTACAATAGTACCATCTTTATCTAGTTGAATTTTCTGTTTATCAAAATTAGATTTCATGAAACACCCTCCAATTATTATTACTAACTATACAAATAGTCTATCATTTTACCAAAAAAAAGTCAATGAATCATCATTAACTCTCTATTAAAACACTAATCAAATCTTTTTCTTTGATATTTCCTTTTTTCGTCAAAGTTACTTTATACCAGATTTCTCTTTTTTCACCTTTTTTTAGTTTCTCATCTACAATCTTAGTACCATCTTGTTCTATCATTAAATCTTCTCCAACTTCTTTAAAGTCCACTAATTTTTTAACGGCAATTGTTCCATCAGTTGGATTAGAAAAAGTAATGGAATAGTTAACATCTTCTTCGTTAATACTAGGTCCACGATAATTAGTAACTTTCAATAAATAAGAGTCTTTTTCTCTTAAACTATTAGCATCAATATAGAATCCATAATTTTTTTCTTGATTCATGATTGCGATTACCATATTAGCTTTTGGATTTTCTTTCATTTTTCTAGCTACTAAAAAGCCTCCTAATACTAGAACAAAAACAAATAGTGCTACAAAAATTATCGTCAATGATTTTGTAGAAGTTAAAATTTCCCCAATACTTTTATTCTTCTTTTTTGTTTTGCTTTTCTTTGTCATACAAATCAATCCTTTCTTAAGAAAATTAAACATCTATTTGATATTTTGGAGAAAGATTTAGAATAATCTCCATTCCTTCGGTAATAGGAGTTCCTTCTGGTACTGATTGAGAATTTACATATCCTACTCCGTCAAGATGTACTTTAACCCCCATTTTTTCTAATAATTCTTTACTAAACTTAGAACTCATTCCAGATACATTAGGCATTACTAATCCTGGATCATTAGTGATTAATGAAACACTTTCTAAAGAAGTAATTTCATTTTCTGGACTAGGAACTTGTTGGACTACTTTATCTCCATTTCCATATACAATATAAGAGATTCCTTTTGTATCTAGAATCGTTTTTGCTATTCCAATCTTTTGATTCATTAAATTTGGTACGATATTTTTTTGAATAATAACAGAATTAGTATTAGAATCATCATTCCCATAATATTTAGAAATATTAGAAACAATCTCTTTAACTGCATTACTTAATGGTTTTTGACTACCACCAGATGGTCTTTTAACAGAAGCATAAATAATTATTTGAGGATCACTTTTTGGATAAATTCCAGCAAATGAAGAAATAATATCTTCTGTTCCATTCAAGTATCCTCCCCCATTTTCACTAGCTATTTGAGCGGTACCTGTTTTTCCAATTAATTCGCCACTTTCAATTCGAAATCCACTACCAGTATTTCCAATTCCATTAACACAATCATCCATTAATTGTAACATTTTCATGACGGTATTAGAAGTTGCGACCCTATCAATTTCTTCTTTTTCATTTTGTAAGATAACTTCTCCTGTATTTGGATCAACTATCTTAGAAACTAAGTAAGGTTCCAACAACATTCCATCATTGGTAAGAGGTGTTAAGGCTTTTACATTTTGAATAGGAGTTGTCGTAATTCCTTGTCCAAAACCAGCATTATAGATTTCTGTTTCATATTTAAAATCTAATTTTCCTTTTGCTTCATTAGGAAGTTCAATTCCTGTTTTTCTTCCAAAACCTAGTTTTTTAAAATATTGTCGTAACATGAGACTATTCATATGTCTACTAATGATATTAATGACTCCGACATTACTACTCATTGCATATCCTTTATCAAAAGTAATGACTCCCCAACCATTACGATTCCAGTCACCTATTTCAGTACCATCTGTTGTTACATAAACACCGGAACGATACGTTTCTTCACCATTATATACTCCATTTTCCATAGCTGCCATATAGGTGAATGTCTTCATAGTAGAACCTGGCTCATAAGGAGCTGATACTAATAGATCTAAATAGTTCGTAATATTTTTAATATTAGGATCAAAACAAGGACTATTTGAAGTTGCTAAAACAGCTCCTGTCTTAGCATCTACTAAAGTAATAGTAAACCATTCCCAATTATAATCCTTATTACTATTTCTTAATGCTTGTTCTATAAAAAACTGAATATTAGAATCAATCGTTAAATAAACATCTTTTCCTTGAACAGCTTCCTTTGTATAACTTGGAGTTCCAGCAATTTTATACCCTTTTAAATCTTTTTGATATGTAGTATATCCATCCTCTCCTTTTAACAAAGTATCGTACTGTTTTTCAATTCCCATTTCACCTACTATAGTAGAATTATTATCATTATCCACCTTAGTATAACCAATTGTATAAGAAGCAAAATCTCCTTTTGGATAATATCGTTTAAATGTCTCTATAAAATCTAATCCCGGTAAATTTAAATCCTCTATTTGTCTTTTTACAAGTTCATTTAATCCTTTTCCTCGAGAACCAAATTCTGTCTGATAAACATTTTCTTTACTTAGATAGAATAATATTTCATATTCTTCCATTCCTAGTATAGGAGCTAATGCTTTTGCAGTAGCCTCTTTATCAACAACATGTTGAGGTTTCTTTTCATTTGTAGTTCTCTTCGAATCTAAATAAGCAATTAATGTATAAGAAGATACATTTTGTGCTAGAACATCTCCATTACTAGAATAGATAGTTCCTCTCTTTGCTTCCTCTTTATCTGTTCTTGTTGTTCTCTTACTAGCAAGTTGCTTTAAATCAACTCCATCAATAGTAGGTGCCATTCCAATTTGAATCACTCTTCCTATCATAACACAAAATAAAAGAAGAGAAAATAATATAATGATTTTAGAATACTTAATATTATTATTTCTCTTCTTTTTTTTCATATTTTCACTTCCTAGTTATCATTACCCTCAACAACAGATTTTATATTACTATTATTATAACGCAAACCTTGCTGTTCTGCAACCTCTTGTATCTTTGTTAAGGATGCTAACTCATCAATTGTCATGGTTAAACTTTCATTTGTCTTTTTTTGCTTTTCAATTTCTTTTTTTTGTTTTTCTACTTCAAAATTAATCTCTGATAAAGTTGCTTTTGAAAAAACAATCATTACAGGAGAAATCACTAATAAAAGAAATGCAAAAGTATATAATAATTTTTCAAATTTAGAAATTTTAACCTTCTTTTTAACTTTTTTCAATTTTTTCCTCCTATTTTATTCTTTCTATCACTCGCAATCGACTACTCCTACTTCTTGGATTATTCAAAATTTCCTCATCACTAGGAACAATTGCTTTATTACTAACTAATTTAAAGTCAGGTAAATACTCTAAAGGAATATTAGGTAATCCCTTTACTTCCTTTTTTACTTCACATTTTTCTTTAAATAGATTTTTAACAATTCTATCTTCTAAAGAATGAAAGGTAATGACACATACTCTTCCACCAATCTTTATTAGCGACAATGCTTGTAAAAGAGCTGGTTCAATGACATCTAATTCATGATTTACTTCAATCCGTATTGCTTGAAAAATCTGTCTAGCTGGATGTTTTTCTAATCTAAATTTCATAGGTACTGCACTTTTAATAATATCTACTAATTCAAGAGTTGTTTCAATCTTTTTATTTTGCCGATATTCAACTATCTTCTTAGCAATATTATTACTAAATTTACTTTCTCCATACAAACTAAAAATACGGGATAACTCTTCTTTACTATAAGTATTCACTACTGTATAGGCAGATAATTCTTGTTCCCTATCCATTCTCATATCTAATTTAGCATCTTGATGATAAGAAAAACCTCGATATATGTCATCTAATTGAGGAGAACTAACTCCTAAATCAAAGAGAACTCCATCAACTTCAGAAACTCCCAATTTCGATAATTCTTCTTTCATATTTACAAAATTACTATGTATGATAGTGAAGTTAGTACCGATCTTTTGAAGTCGATCGGTACTATGCCGAATTGCTTCACTATCTTGGTCAAAGGCGAATAAATACCCCTTATTTATTCTGTCTAAGATGTAACTACTATGTCCACCATAGCCTAAAGTAGCGTCTACAATGATACTATTTTCTTTTAGATTTAGGGAGGAAATAGATTCATTTAACAATACACTTACATGTTTTTCAATCATAGACTCACACTTTCATTAAATAAATTTTCAGCTATGTCTGACATCCTATCCTTTGTAGAATCAAAGAAAACATCCCATAACTCTTGTGCCCAAATTTCTATTCTATCTCCTGTTCCAATGACTACACAATCTTTTATTAGTTTAGCATATGAAATTAAAGGAGAAGACAAGTTGACACGGCCTTGTTTGTCCAATTCTACGTCTGTAGCACCTGATAGAAAAAAACGATTAAAAACTCTCGCATCTTTGCGAGTAAATGGTAGGTTATTAAGTTTTTCGACAATTCTTTCCCAATCACTCAAAGAGTAAACAAATAAACAATTATCAATCCCACGAGTAACAATAAAATGTTCTCCAAGTAAATCACGAAATTTACTGGGAATAATAATTCTACCCTTTTCATCAATGGTATGATGATATTCACCTATAAACATAATATCCCCCACTTTTCACCACTATCAACCACTACCTACTATAATAGTACAAAAATAATTAAAAAATGTAAAGATAAATCTCCATAAAAAAAACAAATCTTTACGATTTGTTTACAATCTATTTGATAACAAATTCTTTGTACTATTCTTTTATATCAAACTTCTTCTAGTAAATGTATCAATATCTTTATCGATATAAACATCAATAGTACCTTTATCTACTATCTTAATAAATCCTAATCCCGAAACAACAAAATCTTCATCATATTTCATTTCATAAGTAATTTTATTTTTATCTTTCAATTCTTCATTATTAAATAAATTAAGAAGTCTTCTAACTTTTAAATCATTAGAAATATACAAAGTAAAACTATTCTTTTCTCCTTCCACATAATCTATTCGAATGAAATCTTCAATAATTAAAGATTGATTTTTTCTTAATTGATAAGTACGTGGTTTTATTTCTTTTTTGGGAGAAATCTTTTTAACCATATCTTCACTAACATAATTAAGAATCGATCCTTTATCAACAAGTCCAGGAGTATCAATAATTTTTAAATAATCATTAATTTCTATCTCAATCGTATTTAAAGTAGTTGATGGTAAAGGACTCATCGTTAACTCTTGTTCTTTATCGGAATAATTCTTAATTAACTTATTAATCAAGCTACTTTTACCAGCATTCGTATGTCCAACTACATAGACATTTTTACTTGTTTGAAAATATTTTATTCTTTTTAATAAATAATCAATATTATAATTCTTAGAAGCACTTACAACAATTACTTCTTCAAAATGAATATTTCTACTTTCTAAATAATGAATTAATTTTTCTTCTTTTACACTTTTTGGTAAAACATCTTTCTTATTAAGAACTAGAATCATTTTATTAGGAATTAAAGATCTTATCTCATCAATATTTTTATCTAAATTTAGTAAATCTGTAATATATAAGACTAAGTCTTTTGTCTGAGATATTTCTTTTAAGATATTCAAATATTCTTCGTTATTCTTCGTTACTATTTGATATTCTCCATAATTCTTCATACGAAAACATCGTTGACAAATATCATTTTCTAAAGATGCTGTATATCCTTCTTGCAAAACGTTTTGATCTTGCAAAAGAATTCCACATCCCATACATCTTTTTTCATTATTCATAATATTTTCCTCTCTCAAATATTCCTCGTTTTTGATATTTTTTTACTATTCTATTTTCAATGATACGATTAAATCCTGTTATTTTTAAATCTTTCTTTCCTAAAGGATCAACTAATATTGTTTTAATATGATATCGATTTCCAGATAAAACATCCGTAACAATCTGATCTCCTATCATACACATTTCATCTTTTTTTAAATGATACTTCTTTCTTATTTGAATTAATCCTTTAATAGAAGGTTTTAAACTCCAACTAACTCCTTCTATTCCTAATTCTTCTAAATAAGGTTTTAATCTCTTAGTTGTATTATTAGAACAGATTACTACAATAAAATCTTTTTGTAGTTCTTTAATTAATTTCTTACTTTCTTCAGGGCAATTCTTATGAGATATTAAACCTAAAGTATTATCAAGATCAAAGATAATACATTTAATACCTTCTTCTTTTAAAGAATTATAATTAATATCAAATATCGTTTTATGATATCGATTCGGCAAAAATAATCCCACAAAAACCACTCCTTGCTTATTATATTACAAAAAGAAGAAAATGTCTAATTCTAAAAGTTCTAGAATTAAACATTGTCATCAATTATTAACTCTTTGAGTAACCATCTCTGTACTCATTGTAATTTTATCAAAATAGAATCCATTTTGTTTTCCACATTGAATAATTCTACGTAAAGCATCTCTCGTATAAGTTTTAATATCATGCATTAAAACCATATTAGCTCTATCTTTTCGTAGAGAATTACATACATTACTTACAATTACATTAGGATCTGTTGTTTCTCCTGCATCTCCACTAGATATATTCCAGTCATAATATTTATATCCTCTATTTAATAATTCTTGCGTTAGTCTAGTCATAATACCAGAAGAATATCTTCTACTAACCGTATTACTAGATCCTCCTGGGAAACGAACAATTTTACTCTCTTCTCCCGTTAGATTTTTCACTCTTTGTTGGACGATTGCTAAATCATTGAAGTAAGCTTCATCTGACGCATAAACAGTAGCATAATTGTGACTTGCTGTATGAAGAGCAACTGTATGTCCTTCATCAAATTCTCTTTTAATTAGTTCATCTGGTCCATTATTGGTAACAAAGAAAGTAGCCTTTACACCCTCTTCTTTTAAGATATCTAAAATCACATTAGTCGTACCACTATTAGGTCCATCATCAAACGTTAAGTAAACAACTCCTCCACGAGGTTTAACAATAACTTTACGAGTAGTAGAAGCTTCATTTCCTGCTTTATCCGTTACTGTATATTTTACTTCATACTCTCCTACAGCATCTTTATTAATCCCACTTTCAATTTTAATATTTTGACTCAAATCTTGATCACAATTATCGGTAACATTAACTCCTGGGTCTTGAAATTCTTCTCCAAGAAAACTAGTAATTTCAGCTTCTCCATTTAACGTTATTTCTGGTTTTACAACATCTTTAAATTCTACTTTTTTAGTTAGTTTTGTAGTATTTCCACTCTTATCTTTAACACTATAAGTAATCGCAGTTTTTTCCGAATTAACATTCACTTTTACTTTACTAGAAATATCTCCATCATAATTATCCGTTGCGACAACCTTTTCTGGCACAATATCCGTACCAGGACATACATAATAAGTTCCTTTCTTTAAATCCATCTTAGGTTTTTCAATATCAGCAACTCTAACACTACGTACTACCTTAGAAGGAAATACTCCTCCTTTTACTTGATAAGTAATTTTATAAACACCTAATTTATCCGTATTAACTTTTCCACTTACTTTAACTTTCTTTGTTAAATCTTTTCCTAAATATGATGCACGATATCCTTTTTCCTTATAAGTACTCTTATAATTAACAGAAATCTTAGTCCCACCTTTTAAATATATTTGTGGAAATAATAGAAAATATCCACCTATTAATAATATAAAAATCCCCAACAAACACAAAAAAATGACAAATACTTTTTTCTTTGCTTTCACTCTTCTTTTTCTTTTCATACTATCCCTACATCTTTCTAAATAAATTATAATAAAAAAAAGGCATTTTGTAAAGATGCCTATTTAGAATAATCCACATGATTATGTTTTAAAAATTCTCGTAATAATTTTGTTAGTGCTCTCTTTTCAATTCTAGAAACATAACTCCTAGAAATTCCTAATTTTTTAGAAATTTTCTTTTGTGTTTCTTCTTTTTGATTATATACACCATATCGATTTCTAATTATTTCTTTTTCTCTTGGTGTTAATACATCCATATATTGATATAACAATTTTACTGTATCCTTAGTAATGATTTCATCACAATAATCAATATCTTCTGCTTTTAATAAATCCATAATCATGATTTCATTACCATCTTTATCAAAACCAATTGAATTATTTAAAGAAATATCCTTGCTATACTTATTATTTTTTCTAAAATACATTAATATTTCATTTTCAATACATCTTGCACAATAAGTAGTAATTTTTACTCCTTTATCAGGGGAAAAAGTATCAACTCCCTTAATTAATCCAATTGTTCCTATACTGATTAAATCATCTGTATCATAATGATTATCAAATTTTTTAACAATATGAGCAACTAATCTTAAATTATGTTCAATAAGCATATTCCTACTAGTAGTATCTCCCATCATCTTCTTTCTTATACAGTTTTCTTCTTCCTTACTAGATAGGGGTTCTAAAAATACCTCATTTGAATAACTTCCAGTAAAACAAAACAAACCTTTTAATAGAGCAAATAAAAACATATTATCACCAATTAATAATATGTTTTATTCTTACTTTTTAGAAATTAATCTATTTTTTACAGTAATCCAACTACTGGTTAATAAATCTTTATTCATAACAAAACAATAAATTACAACCAATAATAAATTTAATATATTTAGATAGATATTCTTTTGATAATAGAAAAAGATAGATAAAGAAAAAACACAAATAGTTTCTAAGATCAATCTCTTTTCTATTTTTATATTTACATATTTTTTAATATCAAAATGACGATAAATCATCATAACAAAATAAGAAATTGCTGTTGATAATGCTGCGGCATATAATCCAATTTTCTTAATAAATAAAACATTGATTACAATATTAATAACGGCTCCCAATACAGCAGTAGAAGCAACTTGTTTGGATAACTTCTTAGCTAAATATATTTGACTATACAAACAAATAGCAACATTAAAAGTACATCCAAGTACTAAAAATGGAATATAGGAAAAAGCAGCATTATATTTACTATCAATCAATACAGGAAACACAAATGGCATACAAGCAATCATTCCTACACCAAGAGAAGTAAATAATTTTAATACAGTATTCATAATATCAGAAAAGAATTCATCTCTATCAGGACTATTAATATGTAAAGCAGCTGATTCACTCCAACTTAAATTAAAAATACCTGTAAGACTTGATAAGATATTAGGAAACTTATTACTAATGGCATATAATCCATTACTACTTGCTCCTAATACAAAAGCAATAATACTTCTATCACTAACATTCACTATCCACCAGCTAATTCCATTCGGAATTAAAGGAATCGAATAATGATACATATCTTTTAATAATTTCTTATCAATTAGATTAAAATGAATATAAGAATATAGTTTCAATCGAATAAACAAATAAATAGAACAAACGAGATTAGCAAGCATCATAGAAAGAATCATTCCATCCGCTCTCATATTTAAAAATACGATAAATATAATATTAGAAATAATCGTAGTTATACCTGTTAAAATACAACTAATCGAGTAATCTACTGTCTTACCAAATCCTCTAGCTACTTGCAAGAAATTACCAGATAAAACACAAACGATAATATCCATTAAGACTAAAAAACGATATGGTATTGTAATGAAAGATGATACGATTAAATAAAGAACACTAAAAATACTTAAACTAATCAGTAATACATAAAAATTATTACTTAATAAAACTTTGGTGTCTTTCTCTTTTCCTCTAGCATCTATCAAATATCGAAAAATACTCATTTCTAATTCTAAAGTAATAATAGGTACTAATAACGTTACATAAGTCTGAATTAAATCAACAGTACCATACTCTTTCGTAGCAAGATAGGAAGTATATAGAGGTAATAAGAAATAAGATATTAACTGAGTACATACTCTTCCAAAAAAGATGATAATAGTGTTCTTCGCTAAAGCTGTCTTTTTACTCATACTCTCCTCCTCCTAAATAAATAGTAGAGATTACTACCTAAAAAACCTCCTATACAATCAATGAATATATCAAATAATTTAAAGGTTCTTCCTTCACTAAATAATTGATGAATTTCATCACTACAAGCATAAAGAAAAATAAATAACAATGTATAGAAAACCATTTTATAGGTAATTGGATAATATTCTGATAATAGACTAATAAAAGAAATTGATAATAAAAAATAAATAGTAAAATGAGCCATTTTTCTAATCAAAACAACATACTTATCCACATAATAAGTTTTCTCTTGTTCATTTAATTTTCTTCCTAATAAGATTTCTACTGTATGAATAATTATTCCATCACTCTTTTTACTAGATTCTTCTCCTGTATCAGAAGAAAATAAGAAAATAATACTCATAAAGAAAACCACTAATAGTATTTTAATAATCTTTTTTATCATGAAATCATCCCTTATAAATATATCATATTACAGAAAAAAAAGAAATCTCTATTTCTTTTGATATGTAAAATTCTTTTTATTACAAAGTTCTTGAAAGATAGAAACACAATCATTAATTACAATTTCATCTTTCCTAGCATCTAAATCAATCACTTGATAAGTAGCTTCTTTTACTTTTCCCATAATCGCAATCATCAAAATAGTGAAATTAAAACATTCAGGATTATGATAGATTTCTTCTTCTATTTTATAAATAAAATTAGGATTTATAGAAGCACTTGCTAGTTTTTCTAATACTTGTAAATCTTCATCATTAGAACAATTTAAGAAAGATAAACTTCTACTAAATTCAATAGCAAAAGATTGAAATTCTCCATAGATACAATAATTTGTTACATAAGGTTCAAAATCAAAGATTCTTTTGTCCCTTTTTTGAGTCATATTTGGTCTATTTCTACAAATAGATTGATATGTAACTCTTTCTGCTAATTCTTGTGTACAAACTTCATCCAGTAATTGAAATCCGTAAAACAAGTGTTTAGAAGATAATCCAATTGATTTTAATAATTCTTTTACATTTTTATTTTTAGAAAGAGTATGACAAAACTTGAAAGCATCTTCTTCCCAAACATGATTAATGATGTGTCCAATCTCATGAGAATCTATCATGAATTGAAAACTATTTTTAGAAAGACCATCTCTTCCTTTAACAGAAGGATTTAAGGAAATAGAATTTCCTGTAGTAATAGCATAATGTCTCTGTAATTTCTTTGGTAAAACATCTATTTTTTGTATACTTTCAAGTTGATTCAAAATCAAATAAAAATTATCTGTATTAACAAATCCCATACGGATTAATTCATAGAAATAATACTCCATATGATTTAGAAAACGATTCACTATCGATTTTTTCTTTTTAGAGTAAGATTTTTGATATAATTTTTCTAAATAATTTGTAAAATCTAAATAACCAATAGGATCCCAATCATAAATAGTTTCATACATACAACCAATTCCCCTTTAATGGTTGCTTATTATATCATAAATCCCTTTAAAAATCAAGAAAAAA
Source organism: uncultured Erysipelotrichaceae bacterium (assembly GCA_902797265.1). Taxonomy (GTDB): domain Bacteria; phylum Bacillota_I; class Bacilli_A; order RF39; family UBA660; genus UBA3789. The sequence goes on along the minus strand of CADBSF010000061.1, from coordinate 9,397 downwards.
GAAGCTGAAGGCTTCCTTCAAATTATCTATCATTTTTTCTATTTTGATAATTTTTCTAATTCTTCTATTGATAAATCTGTAATTTCACTTATCTTTTCGAGGCTCATGTTTTCTTTTAATAGTTTTTTTGCAATTTCTTTTGATTTTTCTTCTAGCCCAATTGTTTTTCCTTCTTCGATTCCAATTACTTTTCCTTCTTCTATTCCAATTACTTTTCCTTCTTCGATTCCATATAGTCTTGCTGTCTCTTCCATCTTTCTGTGTTCTTCCTCGGCATTATATAATCCACCAAAGTATTTTTCTTTATTTAATCTTTCTATTTCATCCATAATACTCATAAGCTCCTTATTATTTTCTACAACTTCTTTCATCTCTTCATAGGAAGTACATTGAAATAATTCTAGTTTCTTTTTTATGTCCTTATTGTAGCATAAGTTTATTTCTTTTGGAATAAAAACATTATAAATAATAAAATCATCTAAAAGAATATCATTTTCTATATCATGTAATTGAAATGTTTCTCTTGATATATCTCGACTATTCTTTGATTTAAAACCATTGAAATTCAATTGAATGACTACTCTTTTATCTTGATAACTACTATCTTTAGAAGTTCCTGCTAGCGTATGTAAATATCTTCTATTTCTAAGTTCTGTATAATCTTCATTTTCTCGATTTAATTCTATATTAATGATGAAATCCTTCTTCTTATTTACTAATAAAGTATCTAATTGATAACTAACTAATTGATTTCCTGAAGAGATTTCATTATCAATGAGATCAAATTCACTAATATCAATACCTGTATAATAGAGAATTAAATCATCAAAGAAAAATCTAGTTTTCTGATTCTTAAATAAATATTTAAAAGTAGTATCACTCATCAAAGAAAAGAATTTTATTTCCTCCTTTTTCATATTTCACCTCCTCCTCCATAAAACTATGGAAAAGTAAGATATCATAAGAAAAAAATTAAAGCAAATGATGAATTTTTAAAAAGAAAGAAAAAAATCTTAAGAAAATACTATTTTCCTAAGACCAATTTTGTTTAATAGAAATGAAATTGTCTTTTAAAAAGAATCATTCGATAAAATTATTTTTTATTCCAGATTTTGTTGTTGTTCTTTTTGTGCAATAGCTTTATTTGCTTCTTCGATATCATTAAAATAGATCGTTTCATTTTTTAGTTTTTCATAGGTTTCATTTCCTTTTCCTAGAATTAAAACCATATCTTTTTCTTCTGCCATCAATACTGCTTTTTGAATCGCTTCTTTTCTATCTATAACAATTTCATAATTATTGTGTGATTCTTTCAATTCACTGATAATATCTTCACATATTTTCATAGGATCTTCACTTCTAGGATCTTCATAAGTAAAGATTGCATAACTGGCATTTTCAACTACTACATTTCCTACCTTAGGTCTCTTATAAGGATCTCTTTCTCCTGCTTGACCAATCACGACAATACTACGATTAATATCTAACGTATGAACAAAACGTAACAAATTAGCAATTCCGTTAGGAGTATGTGCATAATCAACCATAACAAAATAATTTGAATTCGTTGGTAACATTTCTAGTCTTCCACTTACTTTGATAGAAGGAATTCTTTCTAATATCGTATCTATTGAGATTCCAAGAGTAAGCGTCGCTAAAAGACCACAAGCTAAATTATAAACATTAAAGTCTCCTAATAAAGGACTATCTATTTTAATTTCTTTATTTTGATAGATAAATACAATATCCGTATGAGTTGGATAAATGGTATAATCAGCAATTTGTAAGTCACAAGAAGAATCTCTTCCATAAGTTAATACTTTTCCATTACAAGCTTCTTTTGCTTGATTATAGTATGGATCATCATAATTTAAGATACAATATCCATCTTTTTTTGTTTGACGAAATAACATTAATTTTGATTGTAAATAATTATCAAATGTTCCATGAATATTTAAATGTTCTGAAGTAACATTCGTATAACAAGAAAGATCATATTCCATAGCTTGTAATCTTCCGCGAAAGAAAGCTTCACTAGATGCTTCCATAGCGGCATATTGACAACCATAGTCAGCAAATTCACTTAAATATAGATATAGATTTTGACTATCAGGAGTCGTATTTGGATTATCTCCTTGAAAACTTCCACAACTTCTACCATTTGTTCCTATATAACCACAGATATCTTTCCCAATTAGAGTTTGAATAATGGTTGTAACACTTGTCTTTCCATCTGTTCCCGTAACACCAATCATCTTTAATTTTTGATCAGGATAATCATAAAACTTTTGACATAAATAAGGAAGTTCTTTATTTGTATCAGAAACTTTTATGATAGGAACTTTCTTTTCTCCTACTTCTTTACTGACAACGATAGCACTTGCTCCATTTTCAATTGCTTCATCAATAAAATCATGTCTATCTCTAGTAACACCCATAGTACAAACAAATAAATCTCCTGCTCCAATTTCCTTTGAATTAATCTTTATTCCTTTGATTATCGGATTACTACTAGCATTTGGATACAATTCTTTTAATAATTTCATAACTCTCACCTACCTATTTATTATACAGTAAACCAAAAAAGAATTAAAGCATTTTTATTGATTGTAATCTACTTTTACGTTAAAATAAATATGGTGATGATATGAGAACAATGATTTTTGGAGCTGGTACCGACTTAGGTGTTCATATTGATGGTGCAAATCTTGGACCAGTACAATTAATGAATGACTTACAAGCTTTCTATAAGGGAGAAAGCATGCTTTTCGAAAGAGACAAAGATATCATAAAAAGTAGGAATTTATCAGATCGTAGAAAAAATGAATATGAAGTAGAAGAATTTAATACAGAATTATACAAAAATATGGTAGAAAAAATAAAAGAGGAATACTTTCCTATTATGATTGGAGGGGATCATTCGGCATCCATTGCCTCTGCTCTAGCATCAGCAAAAGTAAACGTAGATATTGGAATGATATGGATTGATGCTCATACCGATTATAATACCTTTGAAACAACAGTAACAGGAAATATTCATGGTCTTCCTCTAGCAACCATAAATGGATATAAGAATTCTGATTTAAGATATTTCCATAATGGAAAAATTATTCAACCTTCTCGTACGGTAATTATCGGCGCAAGAAGTATTGATGATGGTGAAAAAGATAATGTTAGATACTCAGGAGTTACCGTATTCACTACAGAAGATGTAAAAGAAAAAGGAATTGAAGCAATTATGGATGAAGCATTCCAAATTGCCGGTTATAAGACAAAAGGAATTCATGTTAGCTATGATTTAGATGTAATAGATCCCGATACAGCACCAGGAGTATCAATTCCAGAATTTGATGGTATATCAGAAGAAGAAGCTATGAAAATAAATGAATATTTAATTAAACATATGGATGATATTGTATCTTTTGACTTAGTAGAATTTAATCCACTTCGAGATATCAATCGTAAAACAGAACAAATTGCTTTAAATATCTTAGCACAAATAATAAGAGCTGTAGAAAATAAAAAGAAAATAGAAAAACAAATCTATTATTAAAGATCTTAGAGATCTTTTTTTTTGCAAAAAAAAGAAGATCAAAATCTTCTACTTATAATAATTATGTAACTCTGATCCATTTTTATCTTCGTTTTTAGCATTTTCTTCTTGTTCCAATACTTCATCTGTTTTCACTTTTTTCTTTTCTTTTGGAACAGGAGGATTTACTTTTGCTTCATATTTTCTTTTTTCTCTTAATTTTCTATTACGATATTTAAATTCTCTTCTAGTATCTTCTCCATCAATATCTTGATAAGATCTAGTAAATAAAAATTTATATAAGAAGATTCCTACTAAGGCAGCTCCTAATACCGTTAGTATTTTTAATAACATTTCAGTAGATGAATCTAAAATACTATTTTTACTATAACCAATTTCTTGTACTGTTTGTCCTATATAATTAAGACTTCCTTCAACATTACAATTACTATTATCACTTAATACAGCAATATAGCGAATATCATCTAAACTATATTCATTTCCAAGATATTGATTATTTACTTTTATTGTAAAGGATTCTTCTTCATTGGCTTTTAGTATTTCTCCAGTATCTTTTCCACAATAATTAATTGTTCCTATGTTTCTCTTATTCTTACCAAATAATCCAATTGAAATACTGATTGGTTTTTCTTCATCACTTAAATTCTTTATTCCATCAAAAATTATCCAGTTTTGCTTTTGATAGTAATAGAATCTTTTATAACTAAAATTATGAGTTACTAATGTGTTTTCAATCTCTAAAGGAATTAATTCTCTAATTCCATAATTTTGTGCATATACACCTTGAGGTAATAATAGTAGTCCAAATAATCCAATCAGAATCAACATTTTTTTCATTTTATTCACCCTTTCAATTTCTCTACCTTTTGAATAGCGTCCTCTATATTCGTTACTTCAATTATTTTTATTTTTAAATGCTTTTTCTTTTTATACTTTAAAGCTTCTTGATAATTATCTCCACTTGGTACTAAGAAAACATCTGCTCCACCTGCTTCTGCTCCTAATAATTTATATTTTACTCCACCTATCATTCCAATCCTACCATCTTCTTCAATGGTTCCCGTTCCTGCAATTTTTAATCCATGAGTAAGATCTTTTTTTGTTAATTGATTATAGATTTCTAATGTTGTAATTAAACCTCCAGAAGGTCCTGAAATACCTCTTTCAAAAGTAATATCTACATTGGGATTCGTATCATACTCTTTTTCATATTGTAGGATAACTCCCATATATACAGTATCCCCATATTCATATAGAGGAACTTCTAATTCCATTTCTTTTTGATTACGAAGTACTTTCACTAATAAAATATCATCTTTTTTATGAGAACGAATACAGTCAGTATATTCATCTATTGTTTCATAATGTTTTCCATCAATACTTAATAGGATATCTCCTACTTGTAAAGGAGAATTTTTATTTGATATAGCAGAAATAATATATAAATTACTACTCTTTAAAGATACTTCTTTATTTGCTAAAGTATAAGCCCAGTAAGTAGCATATCCATTACATGCTTTTAAATCTAAATTATTTCTAAATTTTACATCTTCAATAGACTCACTATCATCATATTTATAATTATTCATATCTTTCCTATCCCAAGAAGGGATGATATTACTTAAAAGATAAGACATTACTGTTCCTTGTAGTTCTTTCACATAGCTAATATTAAAGCTTCCCTTACTTTGATAAGAATCTTCTACTTTAATTCTAGAAGATACATTACTAATCTCTCCTCCTATAATTATATAATAATTTACAGGAAAAGTTAATACAATATAAAGAAGAACTAAAAAAATTAAAAATCCAACATTCTCTAGAAGAAAAGAAACAAATACTTCTTTAATCTTCTTCATCTTATGCATGTATTATCACCTAAAAACATTATAGCAAAGAAAAGAGATTTTTATGATAAAAAAAATAAAAAGGTTATTATTACTTGTCACTTTTATAATTTTATTTATTCTCTATTATGTAAATTCAACTTATATCATTCAAAATATACTAGATTATTCTCAATTGTTTTTAACAAAATTATTTCCAGCTAGTTTTATTTTTTTTCTATTATCAAATATGATTTTAGAATATCAATTATTAGATTTATTATCTCACTATTTTATGATGAATGGAACTAGTACTTATTTATTTTTAGCTAGTATGTTAAGTGGTTTTCCATCAGGAGCAAAATACACAAAAGAATTGTATCAATGTGGTTATTTTCATAATAAAGAATACGCTAATAAAGGTCTTTATTATAGTCATTTTCCAAATCCTTTATTTATTACTTCTTCTGTTCAAGGTATTTTGCATGATTATTCTTTATCGATAACAATTTATCTTTCTCTAGTAATTAGTAATTTTATTTTATTTCTATTATATAAGGATAGAGGTTTAAAGGAAAAAAGAAAAATAATAGAAAACAAATCCTTTTCTATTATTTTAAAATCTAGTATTGAAAAAACTTTTCAAACTTTATTATTAATCTATGGTACTTCTCTTTTCTTTTTTCTTATTGCGAGTATCCTAACTAAGTACATATCATTTTCTTCTTATCCTTATATATTAGTAAATGGATTATTTGATTTAACAAAAGGAATCTTTTCCACAACAATTCTATCCTCAAATGGAATAAAAGCTTTCTTTATTCTATTCTTTTTATCCTTTGGAAGTATTTCTATCCATATACAAGTATCAGCTATTTTAGAAGAAATAGATTTATCCTATTGGGATTTTTTAAAAGGAAGAATATTAGGAACTCTTTTATCGATTGGATTATTCTTTTTGATTAATATAATCCTAATGTAGTCGTTTTATCATTAATAAAGTTATAATTTACAGGACTAGCTATATTAATAGAATAACGGTATCCGAATTCTGGATGATATAGACTAATATAAACACGTAATACTCTGCTCGTATCATCTACACCAATATCAACTTTGTTGATGCTTAATAACTTCCATGTTTTACCATTATTGTCAACATTTCCAAAATCAGGAAGTGGATATTCTACAACATCTTTATTTTCATCACCAGATCCTGTTTGATTTACTTTTCCATAACGAATAGAGAAACTGTCATTAACATTTGCAGTAGCTCCTGCAACAACGGCACGATCTGTAGTATCGTTAAGTGTTCTAGATACAATTAATCTTCTCTTAGACCCATCTTTTAAAGTACAATTTAGTGTATAAACAGTCGTTCCATTTGATGGACCAGATACACTAACTGTAGCTGAAGTAAGTCCTGTTTTAATAAAATCATCTTCCATATCTTTCGTTAACATATTACGATAAGTGATAATTTCTTCTTTTACTTTTTCTTGAATTCTTTTTGCATTAAAAGAAGAAATAATTGCGTATAGTGAAACAGTAATGATACTAATCATGACGAAGCAAAAAATAACTTCAATAATTGTAATACCTTTATTATTTAATTTCTTCATTATCTATTCACCTCGATTGTTGCGTAAGAATAATAATCATTTTCTCCACTTGGATAAGTGTGATGGAATTCTGCAAGTACACGATATCTAGAATAATTTAGTGAACCCGATACATAATCCGGTAATGTTCTTACATACTCTTGAAAGCCACTATTGAATACTGTATAATTCGTATCTGCTTTCACGGTATCTTTAAATTTATAAGCTGAGTTGCCACCAATACGATATTTGGTTATATAGATGTTACATAAAGATCCAGAATTATCACTTCTACAATGAGCAGCATTATTAACCTCTAACATACCAACCATGGAATCACACATTACTCTCTTTGCGCTATCATTAATTCGATCACAATCAAATATCGCATAACCTTTATTATTAAAATTACTTCTATCTGTTGCATTAACTGTATAAGAATTATCTTCTATCATTCTTTTTATCCAATAGATTGAATATTTAGCTTCGACATCATCAAAAGTCTCCCTTTTCTGATACTCACCTAATAATGGAAAGAAATTATTGAAAATCATTCCAAATATTATCAGTAAGAATACACTAACCACTAAAGTTTCTGCAAGAACGAACCCTCTATTATTCATTTTTTTCATATTTTATCCTCCTAAAAAACTACATTTTCCTATATTTAATATATCTTGCTAACATGACATATTTATTATACACCAAAAATACACTATTTTGAAAAAAAATAAAAATTTCTCTTGATATTATGACAAAACTATTATACAATAAATTTGTGTAAAAAACCATAAAAAGTAAACAAAGGGGTTGAAATAATGGTACAAGTTGATGTCAAACAAGAGAAAAAAAATCAAGTATATGATAATTTTGTGGTGTCTTTTGATTACGAAAAGACACCTATAACACAAATTGCAGATTATATAATTATAACTGCATCACAAAAAAATGCGAGTGATATTCACTTTGATCCTAGAGAAGATGGAATGATGGTTCGTTTTCGTATTGATGGGGAATGTCAAGATTACACATTTGTTCCTCTATCATACGAGAAGAATTTAATTACACGTCTAAAACTTCTTGCTAATATGAATATTACAGAAACTCGTCTTCCACAAGATGGTTCTATTAAAGGAATCTATGGTGGACAGTATCTAGATATGCGTGTTTCTTCACTACCAGTAAATGAAGGTGAAAAAATTGTTATTCGTATTCTAGACTATACAATGAGTTTACATGGAGTTAGTAATTTAGGATTCCATCCAAAGAACTTAGAAAAAGTTAGAAGAATGATGGAAATTCCAAATGGTATCATCCTAGCTACAGGTGCTACTGGATCTGGTAAAACTACTACTACTTACTCTATTCTTCAAGAATTGAATCACCCAGAAACAAATATAATTACAGTTGAAGACCCAATAGAAATGAATATTGAAGGTATTAACCAAGTACAAGTTAATCCAGAAATTGGTATGTCTTTCGCAACCGTTCTTCGTTCTATCTTAAGACAAGATCCGAATATCATACTAATTGGAGAAATTCGTGATACCGAGACTGCTCAAATTGCAGTACGTGCATCTATTACTGGACACTTAGTTTTAAGTACTCTTCATACAAACAATACGTTATCTACTGTTGAACGTTTATTGGATATGGATGTTGAAAGATATTTATTATCTAGTGCTTTAACAGGAATTATTTCTCAAAGACTTGCAAAAAGAATATGTCCAGATTGTAGATATCAAAGAGAAACTACAAGTTATGAGAAAAAAGTATTTAAGAAATTCATGAAAATGGATGTAAATCGTATTTGGGATGCTAATCCTAAAGGATGTCCTAACTGTAGAAAAGGATATAGAGGAAGACTTGCTTTCCAAGAAGTACTTGAATTTAATGATGATATTAGATTTGCTTTAAATAAAGAAAAATTAGATAAGAAAGCATTTGCTAAGATGGTATATGGAGAAAATACTATAACTCTATTACAAGATGCTTTAATTAAATGTTTAGATGGATTAACTTCATTTGAAGAAGTATATCGTACGATAGAAATTGAAAATGAAGATGAAGATAATTACGAAAATGAAATGGTAGACATTCTAAGCAATGCTGAAAAAGTAATTAAAGAAAAAGAAGATAAAGAAAAAGAGAAGAAAGAGAAAGAAAAAGGTAAAACTTCAACATTTGCTTCTTTTGGATCAATCTTTAATAAAGAAAAAGAGAAAAAAGATGATAAACCTTTAGAAGAAATAGGAAAGAATACACCGGTTGATAATATAAATGCTGTAAAAGATGATAAACCAAAAGAAAATCCATTAAATGATGTATTGAAAGCTCCTGAAAAGAAGGATGAAGTTAAAATAGAAGAGAAACCTTTAAATGATTTATTCAAAACGCCTGAAAAGAAGGATGAAATA
>CADBSF010000060.1 GCA_902797265.1 uncultured Erysipelotrichaceae bacterium | reverse complement strand
TGCAAAAAATCCTAATTTCTTTGATTTTTTACGATTATTTGGTTGATATGTTCTTTTCATTATTCCACCTCCAGACATAAATCTACACTATTATAATAATAATCTCTACGTTTTGTCAATTAAAACTTTGTTTTCTTTTGTTTTAAACATTTTCACAAGTATGTGGATTTCTTTTTTTCTTATGTTAAGAAAAAATTGTGGAAAAGTGTGGAAAACGTTTTTTTCTATTGATTTATAATAGTTTTATTTGTTGAAAAAAATGGGGATTTCTTGTTGATAAAATTTTTTCAAAAAAAATGGTTCCTTTTTTCCATAATTTGGTTTAGAATAAATCATGTTAGTTATTCTTATGGGGAGAGGGTCTTATGAATTATGAATTACTTTGGTCAAAATTATTAAATCATTTAAAAGATGAAATGACTTCTCTTTCTTACGAAACTTGGTTTAAGGATACGGAATTAAATAAAATTGAAAATGATAAAGCTTATATCATTGTACCTATGGCAATTCATAAAAAACATTTAAAAGATAATTATTCAAATCTTATTAGTAATACTTTATATGATATTACTAATTCAAACTATGATTTAGTATTTATTCTAAAAGAAGAAATAGAATTAAAAAAAGATACTATCCCCATCAATAATGGGAATCCTAGTACTAATACTTCTATTATTAATGATAACGTTAATAATAATTTAAATAAAAGATATTTGTTTGATAATTTTATTGTTGGAAATAGTAATAAATTTGCTCATGCGGCAGCTTTAAGTGTTGCGGAAAATCCTGGTACTATGTATAATCCATTGTTTTTATATGGAAATAGTGGATTAGGCAAAACTCATTTAATGCATGCAATTGGAAACTATATTGTAACAAATTCAAATAAAAAGGTATTATATGTTACTAGTGAACAATTTATGCAAGATTATATTAATGTATATAATAAAAATGAAGATGAGGAGAATTTTAGTTATATTAGTTTCTTTAATAATAAATATAGAAGTATCGATGTTTTATTAATTGATGATATTCAATTATTAAGAGGTCCTAAATCTCAGGAGTCATTTTTTAATACTTTTAATAATCTATTTAATGACAGCAAACAAATTATCATTTCCTCTGATCGGTCTCCAAATGATTTAAAAATACTTGCTGATAGGCTTAAAACTAGATTTTCTTGGGGATTAACCGTTAATATTTATCCTCCTGATTTAGCATTAAAGAAAGAAATATTAAGAAAGAAATTGGTTGCTGGTCAATTTGAAAATGATATTCCAGATGAGGTAATTGAATATATTGCGAATAATATAGGACCTGATGTTAGGCAGTTGGAGGGCTCTATTAATCGATTGATTGCTTATGCGGCTATGATGGGAGGTAAGGATATTACTTTAGATCTAGCCATTGAAGCTTTAACAGAATTTGTTAGTAAAGGAATGGGAGAAAAGAATGATATTCAAAGAATACAAAGAATTGTAGCTGAATACTTTCAAATATCAGTTGAGGATATTCGAAGTAAAAAAAGAAGTGCAAATATTTCTTTTCCAAGACAAATTGCCATGTACCTCTGTAGAAATCTTACTAATGAATCTTTTCCTAAAATTGCAATAGAATTTGGAGGTAAGGATCATACAACTGTTATGTATTCTGTTGAAAAGATAGAAAATGAAATAAAAAATAATAAAGATTTGGCTAATATTATTGAAAAATTAAAAAAAGATATTGGTGTTGTGTAAAAAAAGGAGTTTTTCCCATTTTATTCACACTTTATTTTCTGAAAAAAACTGTTATAATAAAAGGAAATTAGATGTTTTTAACTTTTTTCCACAGTAATAATAAAAATAATATAAGAAAGAAGGAATAATATATGAAATTTACAATTAAAAAAGAATTATTATTAGAGGCGTTATCTAAAGTATCAAAAGCTATTTCTACTAAGAACTTAATTCCTGTTTTAGCTGGTATTAAGTTTGAATTAAAAAAGAAAAAATTAATTTTAACAGCTAGTGATAATGATATTACAATTCAAACTACTATTGAATCAACGGATGATAAAGATTTTCATATTGAAAATGAAGGTAGTATTATTATTCAAGGAAAGTATATTCTTGAAATCGTTAGAAAATTGAATGATGAGTATATCAATCTAGAAGTAATTGATGAATTAAAAATATTAATATACACAGAAAATAGTGAATTTAATTTAAATGGTATTAGTGAAAGTGAATATCCTAATATAGGATTAGAGGAAAGTAAGAAAAAGATTGATATATTAGCTGGAACTTTAAAGGATATTGTTTATCAAACAGCCTTTGCATCTTCTAATGAAGAAACAAAACCAGTCTTAACTGGAATTAATTTCAATGTTGTTGGAAATATCTTGGAATGTAATTCAACAGATTCTTATCGTTTGGCTAGAAAAGTAATTTCTTTAGAGAAACCTAGTGAAGAAAACTATAATATTGTTATTCCTAGTAGAAATTTAGTTGAATTTACAAAGATATTATCAGATGATGAAGATATTGTAGAATTACATATATTTAATAATAAAATATTATTTAAAAATGGAAATTTGAAATTTGAATCTAGATTGATTAATGGTACTTATCCTAATACTTCTAATTTATTACCTGATGATTCAATATTAGTAATTCATACTAATTTAAATGATTTTTATAATGTGATTGATCGTGTTAGTATTTTAACTAGTGATAAAGAAAAGAATATTGTTACGTTAGAAACGAATGGTAATAATATGATATTAAAAAGTAGTTCTATTGAAATAGGTAGAGTAGAAGAAAAAATGAATATTGTAAAAAATAATGATGAAGAAATTAAAATTTCCTTTAGTGCTAAATATATGATGGAAGCATTAAAAAGTTTTTCAACAGAAACTGTGGATTTGCATTTTGTAGGAGAAATAAAACCAATTTTAATTAAGTCTCAAGAAGATGAAACTCTTACTCAATTAGTTTTACCAATTAGAACTTATTAAGAATTATTTGCAAAAATAATTCTTTTTTTTATTTATAATGAAAGTGTGTTTAAAATGAGTACGGTGACAATCATCGGAATTGAAGCCTGTGGAAATAGAGGGTTACCTTTACTTAGAAGTAGGAATTTTGGGAGGTTAAGACCAAAGCAATTTAAGTTTCCTTAAATTTTTGTTACGGATAAATGATATTTTTCGGTATTATATATATAGAAAATATCATTTTTTATTATTTTTGACATAATTCGTCATAATTAGACAAAAGAAAATGATATAACATATTTGAAAACAAATTTTGTTTTCATTTGGGGGGATATTATATGAATTATGAAATTAGTAGAGGAACATTAGCTATTGTTCCCAATGATAAGAATGGAAGTTTAGTATACGAAGATGAGAGTCGATATGTTATACCACAAACTCCTTTTAGTATCATGGAAGATAGTTGTAAGTATTTTGGAAGTTCTTACGAAGGAAGAAAAGAGGGAGCTAAGGAAATACTTGGTGCTGAATATAAAGTACCTATCGTTGTAGAAGATAGTGATAATTTAATTGTTTTTCCAACAACTTCACCATCGGCTCCTGATTGTGTATGGATTTCATTAAAAAGAATTAAAAAGTTTGTTAAAGTTGATAATAATCATACTAAAATTATTTTTGATAACAATAAAGAGATACTTGTCCAATGTTCTTATCGAAGTATTGAAAATCAATTATCTAGGGCTTCTAGATTGGATTTTATACTGAGATCTCATAAAAAACAATAATTATTAAAATTATTATTTAGAATATAGACTTATTAAAAGTCTTTTCTTTTGAAAAAAAAATCATGAAATATTACTTTTTGGTTCTTTTTATGGCTTATTTGTGCTATAATATAGGTGTATGTATAGGAATACCATGTTAGGGGATAGGTGATTATATGAGTCTTTTATTCGGTTTTAAATGAAAATTAGTAAATTAAATTTGGTTTGTTTTAGAAATTATTCTAATTTGAATATTCTATTAGGTGATAATATGAATATTTTTGTTGGAGATAATGCACAAGGAAAAACCAATATATTAGAAGGAATAACGATATTAGCTTTAACTAAGTCTCATCGAATTGGTGTTAATCCTAATATCATTATGTTTGAAAAGAATAAATGTAAAATTTTAGGAGTAATCAAAAAAGATAAAGTAGTTTCTAAATTAGAAGTTTTTATTACTAATGATAATAAATTGTTGAAAATAAATGGTTCTAATATAAAAAAAGTTGCTGATTATATTTCCTATTTAAATATTATAGTATTTACTCCTGATGATTTAGAAATTATAAAAGGATCCCCTAATATTAGAAGAAATTTAATGAATATTCAATTATCTCAATTATCTAGTGTTTATTTGAATTCTTATAATGAGTATAATAAATTATTAAAAACTCGTAATGAATATTTAAGAGTTTTGTTCAATAATAGTATTGCTGATATTAATTATTTAGATATTATTACTGATAAATTGATTGAGAAAGCTATTATTATTTATCAAAAAAGAAAAGAGTATATTGATTCTATTAATCATATGATAAATTATTATTATAAGGAAATTACTTCTGAGAGTGGATTATTTATTAAATATGTACCCAATATTTTATTTAAGGATTATGAGTATGAAACAATTCGAAAAGCATTAAAACATACTTATAAAAAGAATTATTTAAAAGAATTAAATTATGGTATGACTATATATGGTCCTCATCGTGATGATATTTATTTTGAATTAAATGATAAAGATTTAAAATTTTATGGATCACAAGGGCAACAGAGATTAGCTATTCTTTCTTTTAAATTATCTGAAATTCCGATATTTAATCAAATCTGCAATACCAATCCTGTATTGTTATTAGATGATATATTTAGTGAATTAGATATAAAAAAGAGAAATAAATTGTTAAAAATAATTAATTCCAATGATATTCAGAGTATTATTACTACTACTGATTTGAAGAATATTAATAAAAAGTATCTAGAAAATGCATCTGTATTTCGTGTAAAAAATGGAATTATTGAGAGAGAAGGTAGGGATTAAAATGAATGATGAAAAAGTAGAAAAAGAATATGATTCATCTTCTATACAAGTTCTAGAAGGATTGGAAGCTGTTCGTAAAAGACCTGGAATGTATATTGGTACAACTAGTTCTAGAGGGCTTCATCATTTAGTTTGGGAAATTGTTGATAATGCTATTGACGAAGCATTAGCTGGTTATTGTACCCATATAGAAGTTACTATTTGTAAAGATAATAGTATTATTGTAAAAGATGATGGTAGAGGAATACCAGTAGATATTCATCCTAAAACTGGAAAGAGTACAGTTGAGACTGTTTATACTGTCTTACATGCAGGTGGTAAATTTGGTGGTGGAGGATATAAAGTATCTGGTGGATTACATGGTGTTGGAGCTAGTGTTGTTAATGCTTTATCTGACTGGTTAGAAGTAAAGGTTTATAAGAATGGAAATGTTTATTATCAACGTTTTAGTCGAGGTGGTCATCCTGATGATGAACTAAAAATTGTTGATAAATGTGATCAAGATCGTACTGGTACTACTGTTCATTTTTTACCAGATGATGAAATCTTTACGGAAACTACTGTTTATGACTATGATATTTTAAAGAATCGTTTAAAGGAATTAGCTTTTCTTAATAAAGGTTTAAGAATTACTTTATATGATGATAGAGAAGCTGATAAAAAAGATTCTTTCTGTTATGAAGGTGGTTTAGTAGAGTATGTTCAAATGCTTAATAAAAATAAAGGACCAATCCATGAAACAATTGTTGATGTATCAGGAAAAGAACAGGATATTAGTGTAGAAGTAGCTTTGCAATATAATGAAACATATAATTCGAGTGTTTATTCTTTTGTTAATAATATTACTACTCCTGAAGGTGGAACACATGAGGATGGTGTTAGAAGAGCACTTACTAGAATTTTAAATAAATATGCTAATAATAATGGATATTTAAAAGAAAAAGATGATCCTCTAACAGGTGATGATGTTCGTGAAGGAATTACTATGATTATTTCTGTTAAACATCCAAATCCTCAATTTGAAGGACAAACTAAGACTAAATTAGGAAATAGTGAAGTAAGAGCAATTGCTGATAAAATATTTTCTGAATCTTTTGAAAGATTTTTATTAGAAAATCCTGATCAAGCAAAAGTAATCATGGATAAATCATTAACTGCTAGTAGAGCAAGAGTTGCGGCAAAAAAAGCTCGTGAATTAACTAGAAGAAAAGGTGATTTAGATATTACTAACTTCTATGGAAAATTATCTGATTGTAAGAGTAAAGATGCTTCTATATCTGAGATATTTTTAGTTGAGGGTGATTCTGCTGGAGGTTCTGCTATTAAGGGTAGAGATTCTATGACTCAAGCAATTTTACCTTTAAGAGGAAAAATATTAAATGTAGAAAAAGCTAGAATTGATCGAGCTTTGGGAAATGAAGAGATACGTACTATTATTACTGCATTTGGTACCGGAATAGGGGAAGAATTTGATTTAAGTAAGTTACGTTATCATAAAATAATTATTATGACAGATGCTGATGTTGATGGAAGTCATATTCGTGTTTTATTACTTACTTTATTTTATCGTTTCTTTCGACCTATTGTTGAAGCAGGTCATGTATATGCAGCTCAACCTCCTTTATTTTGTATAAAACATGGTAAAACTATTAAATATGTTTTGGATGAAAAGGAAAGAGATGAGTATTTAGCAACTCTTTCTCCTAATACTAAATACGATATTGCTCGTATGAAAGGATTAGGAGAGATGGATGCCGAAGAATTAAATGAAACAACAATGGATATTCATAAGAGAATTCTTAGACAAATTACTGTTGAAGATGCTATTGCTGCTGATGAAGTATTCTCAAAACTTATGGGTGAAGAGGTAGAACCTCGTCGTGAATTTATAGAAACCAATGCTACTTATGTAGAAAACTTAGATATTTAGGAGGTTTTGGTATGGATAGATTAGAAAAAAATAATATTGTTAAGGAAGTTCAAGATTCTTTTTTGGAATATTCAATGAGTGTTATTGTTGCTCGTGCGCTTCCTGATTTAAGAGATGGATTAAAGCCTGTTCATAGACGTATTTTATATTCTATGTTTGAATCTGGTTATACTCCTGATAAACCTCATAAGAAAAGTGCAAGAATTGTTGGAGATGTTATGGGAAAATATCATCCTCATGGAGATTCTTCTATTTATGAAGCTATGGTTCGTATGGCACAGGATTTTTCTTATCGTTATATGTTAGTTGATGGTCATGGAAATTTTGGTAATATTGAGGGTTATGGTGCTGCAGCTATGCGTTATACAGAATCTAGATTATCTAAAATTTCTTTGGAATTATTAAGAAATATCAATAAAGATACAGTTAATTTTGTTCCTAATTTTGATGAAAGTGAGAGAGAACCTGAAGTGTTACCTTCTAGATTCCCTAATATATTAGTAAATGGAACTACTGGTATTGCGGTTGGTATGGCAACTAATATTCCTCCTCATAATTTAGGGGAAGTTATTGATGGTTGTGTTGCATATATTGAAAATCCTGATATTGATGTAGATGGTCTTATGAAATATATTAAGGGACCTGATTTTCCTACAGGAGCAATTATTTTGGGAAATAGTGGTATACGAAAAGCTTATGAGACTGGTAGGGGATCTATTACTATTCGTAGTAAGGCTACTATTGAAGAGGAAAATGGTAAACAACACATTATCATTGATGAAGTTCCTTATGGGGTAAATACTTTAGAATTAAAGAATAAAGTAGCTGAACTTGTTCATAATAAAGTAATTGATGGTATTGCTGATTACCATTCTGATTTAAAAAATGGAATTAAGATTACGATTACTTTGAAAAGAGATGCTAATGCACAAGTTGTTTTAAATAAGTTATATAAGCATACTGCTTTTCAAACTACTTATGGAATTATCTTTTTGATGCTAGATCAAGGCGTTCCTAAGACATTGGGATTAAAGGATATTATTTCTAAATATATTGATTATCAAAAAGAAGTTATTATTCGTAGAACAAGATTTGATCTAGATGTTGCTGAAAAGAGAGTTCATATTTTAGAGGGATTAAAAATTGCTTTAGATAATATTGATGCTGTTATTAAAGTTATTCGTGGTTCTGAATCTGATGAAGAAGCTAAGAATGGTTTGATGAAAGGCTTTGGTTTAACTGAGATTCAAGCAAATGCAATCTTAGAGATGAGATTACGTCGTTTAACTGGTTTAGAACGTGAAAAAATAGAAAATGAATTAAATGATTTATTAAAATTAATCAAGGAATTAAAATCTATTTTAGCTAGTGATGAAAAGATTTTAGAGGTTATTAAAAATGAATTATTAGAAATTAAGCAGAAATATGGTGATGAGCGTAGAACGAATATTGATATGACTGCTATTGAATATATAGAAGATGAATCACTTATTCCTGAAGAAGATATTATTATTAATTTAACTAAGAAAGGATATATTAAGAGACTTAGAACTGATACATACAAAACTCAAAATAGGGGTGGTGTAGGTATTAAAGGAATGTCTACTAATGAAGAAGATTTTGTTGAACATTTAATTTCAATGAATACTCATGATTATATTTTATTCTTCTCTAATTTGGGTAGAGTATATCGATTA
Organism: uncultured Erysipelotrichaceae bacterium; assembly: GCA_902797265.1. Lineage (GTDB taxonomy): Bacteria > Bacillota_I > Bacilli_A > RF39 > UBA660 > UBA3789. Next base: position 41,933 of record CADBSF010000060.1, on the reverse strand, counting down.
AAAGGATATGAAGTTCCTGAATTTTCTAGACAATCTAAGGGATTACCAATTGTTAATTTATTACCTTTAGAAAAAGAAGAGAACATAAGTTCGATTGTTAGTATTAAACAAAATGATGATTTTACGAAATATTTATTCTTTGCTACTAAGGGTGGTATTGTTAAGAGAACTCGAATTGAAGAGTTTGATAATATCAGAAAAAGTGGTAAAATTGCTATTGTTTTAAAGGAAGATGATGAATTAATAAGTGTAAAAAGCACTTGTGGAAAAAATGAAATTGTTATTGGAGCAAGTAATGGTCGTCTTGTTAGATTTAATGAAAATGAAGTTCGTTCTTTAGGTAGAAGTAGTTCAGGAGTTAAAGGAATTGATTTGGATGGTGCTCATGTTGTTGGTTCTGAAGTTGTGGATCCTGGTGAATTAGTTTTAATTGTTACTGAAAAGGGTTATGGAAAACAAACATTTATTGATGAATACCGATTAACTCATAGAGGTAGTAAGGGTGTTAAAGCTTTAAATATTACTGAGAAAAATGGAAATATGGCATCATTGAAATGTTTACATCCTGATTCTTCTTTAGATTTAATTATTATTACAGATAGTGGAATTACTATTAAATTACCTTTAGAACAAGTTTCTACTTTAAAAAGAGCTACTCAAGGTGTTCGTTTAATTAATTTGAAAGAAAATCAGTTAGTATCTACTGTTGCTCTTGTGGAAAAGGAAGAATCTATTTCAGAAGAGTCAAAATAAATAGTTCTATTATAAAATTATCAAGGTTATTACCTTGATTTTTTTTTATGATGTTTCATGTAAAATCTGAGTTTTAAATATTTATATTTATAAAATTATTTCCCGGGAAATAATTTTATAAGGTATTTTGTTTGAATAAGAGAATGTTTCACGTGAAACATAAGATATTTTAGTAGAGTAATTTGTATGAAAATATTTCCCGGGAAATAATTCTGTAAGATATTTTGTTTGGATAAGAGGATGTTTCACGTGAAACATAAGATATTTAAGTAGAGTAATTTGTACGAAAATATTTCCCGGGAAATAATTCTGTAAGATATTTTGTTTGGATAATAGGATGTTTCACGTGAAACATGAGTTATTTTAGTAGAGTAAATTGAATAAAAATATTTCCCGGGAAATAATTCTGTAAGATATTTTGTTTGGATAAGAGAATGTTTTATGTGAAATATAAGATATTTAAGTAGAGTAAATTGGATGAAAATATTTCCCGAAAAATAATTTTTTAAGATATTTTGTTTGAATAATAGGATGTTTCATGTGAAACATAAGATATTTAAGTAGAGTAAATTGAATGAAAATATTTCCCGGGAAATAATTCTGTAAGATATTTAATTTGGAGAAGATAATGTTTCACGTGAAACATTGTTTATTTTTTTAATAATTATACTTTTTTTGTTTACTTTTTTTCATAATTATAATAGAATAGTATTGTGCAATGAAAGTGATTGAACCAGGTCAGGATTGGAAAATAGCAGCCTTAAGGTCCTCCTTTCATGTGCACTTTTTATTTGGAGGTTTATATGAATTCTAAATATATGAATTTGGCTTTTCATTATGCAAATATGGCATATGAATTAGATGAAGTTCCTATAGGTTGTGTTATTGTTAAGAATAATGAAGTTATTTCTTTTGGTTATAATCAAAAAGAATCTACTAATTGTTCTATTAACCATGCTGAGATTCTTGCAATAAAGGATGCACAATCAAAACTTAATAATTGGAGATTACTTGATTGTGATTTATATGTAACTTTAGATCCTTGTCCTATGTGTGCTAGTGCTATTAAACAGTCTAGAATTCGAAATGTTTATTCTGCTTTAGAGAATTCTGATTCTAATAATACTTCTTTAATTCAAGCTATTTTTAAAGCTGATTATGTTAATCCTAGTGTTAATTTTATATCTAATTTAGATGTATCTGCTTCCCAAGATTTGTTAAAAAAGTTTTTTCATAATAAAAGAGAAATTTGATTGATTTATATCAATTTTTTTCTTTGTTGTTATATAGACTTCATTTATTTGTTTTGGTAAAATAATATATGTAATGGAGGTGTTTTTATGTATCATGCATTATATCGTAAATATAGACCTGTGGATTTTGATTCTGTTGTTGGTCAAGATGTTATTGTTAAAACTTTGAAGAATTCTATTATTTCTAATTCTGTTTCTCATGCTTATATCTTTTTTGGATCTAGAGGTACTGGTAAAACAACTTTATCAAAAATTTTTGCAAGAAATGTAAATTGTTTATCTCCAAAGGAAGGAAATGCTTGTGGAAAATGTTCTAATTGTCTTGTTTCTTTTTCTAAAGAATGTGTAGATATTATTGAAATTGATGCAGCTTCTAATAATGGTGTTGATGAGATTCGTGATTTAAGAAGTAAGATTTCTCTTGTGCCTTCTCAATTGAAATATAAAGTATATATTATAGATGAAGTTCATATGCTTTCTACTGGTGCTTTTAATGCTTTATTAAAAACTTTAGAAGAACCACCTGAACATGTTATCTTTATTTTAGCGACTACTGATCTTCAAAAAGTTCCTGAAACGATTGTTTCTAGATGTCAGTGTTTCTCTTTTCAAAGAATATCTGAATCTTCTATTGTAGAACGGTTAAAATATGTTTGTGGAAAAGAAAATATTGAAATTGAAGATAAAGTTTTAAAAGCTATTGCATCTTCTTCTAAAGGAGGATTACGTGATGCTTTAGGTTCTTTAGATCAAATATCTTCTTTCTCTTCTAATAAAATTACTTATCAGGATTATTTATTATTAAGTGGTTCTATTTCTGATAATGATATTTCTGATTTTCTTAAATTTTTATTTCAAGGGGATGTGGAAAACACTTTATCTTGTATTAATCATTTTTATGATTCTGGAAAAAATTTTATTCAAATTATATTTCAATTAATTGATTATTTAAGAGGTATTATTATTTCTTATTATGAAGATTCTAATACTTTGGATTTTTCTTTTGATTATTATTATAATTTACTTAATATGCTTATAAATAAGCTTTCTGATTTTAAAAAAAGTACAAATGTTCGATTGTTATTTGAGGTAAATATTTTGAAATTTTTACATGATAATATCATGAAATCTTCTAATAATGTTTCTTATGATATTAAGTCTTCTTTGTCTTTTAATTCGTCTAATGAGAATAAAGATAAACCTTCTGTTTCTTCTTTGATTTCTGAGCCTATTGAAACAGAAAAGTCTAGTATTATAGATAATCCTGTTGATATGTCTTATCCTTCTAATATTATTAATATCGATGAAATTATGAAAGTTCGTATTAATAATACGTTTGCTGGTGCTAATAAAGAGTTATTGAAAACTGAAATTCAAAATTTTGAGTTATTAAAAGATTATACTTTTGATCAAGAAATAGGATATATTGTTTGTTCTTTGTTAGATTCTACTGTTAGAGTTGTTAGTAAAGATAATATTCTTATTAGTTTTCCTTATGATTCTAATGTTAAACAAAATATTAATATATTAGATAAAATCTCTGAGGTTTATTATAAAATTACGAAGTCAAATAAAAATTTTGCAATTGTTACCGATTCTAATTGGGAAAAGTTAAAAAGTGAATATGTTTATAATTTGAAAAATCATATTGCTTATCAAATTCTAGAAGAACCAAAAGTAATATTTGAAGAAAACGAAAATAATGATATAATAAATAACGGAGCAATTGAATTGTTTGGTGATATTGTAGAAATTGAATAATGGAGGTGTTACCTATGAATATGCAAGCAATGTTAAAGCAAGCTCAAGCTTTACAAAAAGATATGTTAAAAGCTAAAAATGAAATTGATGCAACTGAATTTACTGGAGAAAGTTCTTTTGTTAAAGTAACAATGAAAGGATCTAAAGAATTAACTAAGGTAGAAATAAATATGGATTCTTTAGATAAAGATGATGTTGAAGCTTTAGAAGATATGATAGTTGTTGCGGTAAATGAAGCAAATAAGAAAATTGATGATATGACTGAAAAAAAATTAGGTAAATATGGAAATATTCCAGGTTTGTTTTAATTCTTATGTATCCTGATAGTCTAAAATATTTAATAGAGTCTTTTAAAACTTTACCAGGGATTGGGGAAAAAACTGCTGAAAGACTAGCTTTTTCAACATTTTCTTTAGAAAAAGAACAATTAGAATTGTTTTCTAGTAGTTTAATTGATGTTCATAATAAGATTCATAAATGTAATAATTGTAATCTTTTAACAGATAAAGATTGTTGTTATATATGTTCTGATTCTACTAGAACTAATATATTGTGTGTTGTGGAAGACTCTAAAAATGTATTTTTATTTGAAAAAAATGGTATGTTTCATGGTAAATATCATGTATTGGATGGTTTGATATCTCCTTTAGATGGTGTTAATCCAGAAGATATTGGTTTACCTAAATTATTAGATCGTATTCAGAAAGAAAAGTTTGATGAGATTATTTTTGCTCTTAAACCAAGTATAGAAGGAGAAACAACAGCCTTATATATAAAAAGAATATTAGAGGGATTAGATGTTAAAATTACTCGATTAGCTAGTGGTGTTCCTATTGGTGCAGATATGGAGTATCTTGATAGTTTAACTTTAGAGAGGGCTTTAACTGATAGAAAATTAATTGAATAATTCTTTCTTTTTTTCGTATATTTATTTTAGGTGAAATATATGAAAAAAATGATTCTTAAGTTAATGTTTAGTTTTCTATTTTTATTTCTATTTAATTATTATTTTTTAAATAATTCTATTATGATTCCAATTAATCTAATTACTATATTGTTTGTTTATTTTTTTGATTTTGCTGGAATTATTTTATTAATTATTTTTAAATTATATTTTTTGTGAGGTTTTATGGAGAATTTATCGATTATAAAGAAAAATTATATTGATTGTATTAATCAAATTGTTATTCATAATAAAATTTCACATAGTTATTTGATAGAAATTGAAGATTATGATAATGATTTTTCTTATATTCTTTCTTTTATTAAAATGATTTTATGTAATGTTACTTATGATAAAATAGATTCTAGTAATTCTATTGTATCTTTAATTGATTCTAATAATTATCCTGATTTATTTATTTTGGAACCTGATGGTAATACTTTTAAAAAGAATCAATTGATTGATTTACAAAGAGATTTTAAAAACAAATCTTTATTGGGTGGTAAAAGAGTATATATAATAAAGAATGCTGAAAAGTTTAATCAAGCTTCTAGTAATTCTATTTTGAAATTTTTGGAAGAACCTGAAGAAGATATTATTGCTTTTTTGCTTACTGATAATCGATTTCATGTTCTTGATACTATTTTATCAAGATGCCAAGTATTATCTTTAATAGAATATAAAAATGATTATTATATAGATGAAGATGTTACTTCATTATTATCTTATTTAAAAAATCCTAGTGATTTTTTTGTTCATTATAATTATATTTCTAATCATATTTTTATCGATAAAAATACTTTTCTTGCTCAAATTGATAATGTTGAGAAAATAATTATTTCTTATTATTATTCTTTTTATTCCTTAAATAGTGATGTAATTCCTGATAATATCTTATCTATTCTTAATGGTATTAAAAAAGAAAAGTTATTATCAATTATTTCAATTATTGAAAAAGAGAAAGAAGTTTTAGAATATAATGTTAATTTTAAGTTATTTTTGGATTCTTTTTATTCAAAAATAATTTTGGAGGTGATTTAATTGAATGAGGTTGTTTGTGTTAAAGTTCAAGAATTAGATAGTTTTTACTATCTTTTACCTAATGATTTAGAATTACATAAAGGTGATATTGTTATTTTTGATAACGATGGAGTTTTATTATGTGGTAGAGTATGTAAGGAATTATATTCTGAAAAAAGTAGTAATTTAAATTTTCCTCTTGGTAATGTTTTAAGAATTGCGACTAAGAATGATTTAAAACAGATTCAAAAGAATAGTGAAGTTGCGAAAAAAGCTTTAAGTGAAGCGAGAGAATTAAGTGTTTCTTTGAATCTTGATATGAATTTTGTTGATTCTTATTATTTCTTTGATAAAAGTCAATTATTATTTTATTTTCTTTCTGATAATCGTATTGATTTTAGAGAGTTAGCTAAAAAGTTAGCTTCAAAATATAAAACAAGAATTGAATTAAGACAAATTGGTGTTAGAGATAAGGCTAAGAGAATAGGTGGCGTAGGACCTTGTGGATTATTTTTATGCTGTAATTCTTTTTTAACTGATTTTAATAGTGTATCTATTAATATGGCAAAAAATCAATTATTAGTATTAAATCCTACTAAAATTAATGGTATTTGTGGAAGATTATTATGTTGTTTAGGATTTGAGAATGATAATTATACTGAATTAAAAAATGATCTTCCTAAAATAGGAATGATGGCTGAATCTCCTTTAGGGATGGGAAAAGTAATATCATTAGATATTTTTCATCAAACATATACGATTGATTTAGGAGATAAAGGAACTGTTATTGTTTCTAATGATAAAAAATGAAACGATTAGATGATGTATTAGGATATAAAAATATGAAAATCTATCAAGATTCTCAATTTTTTTCTTTTTCTTTAGATAGTATTATTTTAGGAAATTATTCAACAGTTCGATATCGAGATAAAATGATTGTTGATTTTTGTACGGGAAATGGAATTATTCCTTTAATCTTATCTAGACGTACTAATAAACCTATAATTGGAGTAGAAATTCAATCAAAATTATGTGATTTAGCTAATGAGACTATCTTATATAATCATTTAGAAAATCAAATAACTATAGAATGTAAGGATATAAAAGACTATTCTCTTCATCATTTAGATGAATTTGATTTAGTTTTATGTAATCCTCCTTATTTTAAAGTTGAAGATGTTAATTTTTTTCATAATTCTTATGAAAAAAGAGTGGCTAGACATGAAATCTATTTAAATTTAAATGAATTATGTACCTGTGCAAAAAAAGTATTAAAAGAACATGGTACTTTTTGTCTTGTCCATAGAAGTGATCGTTTGATTGAAATTATAGAGGAATTTAGAAAAGCAAATATTGAGCCTAAAAGAATTAAATTTATTTATGAAAATATTCATACTATGTCTAATTTAGTTTTAATTGAGGGTCAGAAATCTGGAAATATTGGTTTAAAAATAGATAAACCATTGATTTTATATAATCTTGATGGTAGTATTACTGAAGAATATTTAAAATTACAAGAGGAGGTTATTTTATGATTCAAAGAAGTTATGATGATTCGCCTTCTTTATATTTAATACCAACACCTATTGGTAATTTGGAAGATATTACAATTCGATCATTAAATATTTTAAAGATGGTTGATTTTGTTTTTTGTGAAGATACTAGAGATACTGGAGTATTATTAAAAAATTATGATATTAATAAAAAATTAATAAGTTGCCATGAATACAACGAAAATGAAGTTGTGGATAAAGCAATTTCTTTATTAAAAGAAGGTTATAATATTGGATTAGTAACAGATCAAGGTACACCGATTATTAGTGATCCTGGTTTTCTTATTTCAAGGGGAGTAATTCAAGCTGGTTTTCATGTTATTGGACTTCCTGGTCCTACTGCATTTGTTCCTGCTTTAATAATGTCTGGTATTGATCCTTCTCCTTTTCTATTTTATGGATTTTTGAATTCTAAGAATTCTAAGCAATTAAAGGAATTAGATTCTTTAAAATCTCTTCCATATACAATTATTTTTTATGAATCTGTTCATCGCTTGGAAAATACTCTATTCAATATTAAAGAAGTATTTGGTGATAGAGAGATTGCTTTATGTCGAGAAATATCAAAGGTATATGAAGAAATTCATAGAGATACTATTTCTAATATTCTTCCTTTTGTTTCTTCTTTAAAAGGGGAATTTGTAATTGTTGTAAAGGGAAATACTACTTTTTATGATTTTTCTGAATTAACTGTACTAGAACATGTTAAACTATATTTAGATGATGGTATGGATGAAAAAGATGCTTTAAAGAGAGTTGCGAAAGAAAGAGGAGTTTCTAAATCTATTATTTATAGTGAATATCATAGAAAGAAGTGATAATGTGAAAATTATTGTTGGTTTAGGTAATCCTGGAAAAGAATATGAAAAAACTAGACATAATGTTGGTTTTTCTTTTGTTGATTATTACTTAAAAGAAAAAGGTTTCGATGTTAATTGGAAGAAATCTTTTGATGGAGAATATTATTCTACAATACTATTTAAAGAAAAAGTTCTTTTTATTAAACCATTAACTTATATGAATTTATCTGGAATATGTGTTTCCCAATTTTTAAATTATTATAATGCTTCTATTGATGATTTACTTATTATTTCTGATGATATGGATATCTTTATTGGAAATTTTAAACTTAAATCTGGTGGATCTAGTGGTGGACATAATGGTTTAAAAAATATAGAGAGTTGTTTATCAACTACTTCTTATAAAAGACTTAAAATTGGTATTTCAAAAGATAAATCAATGAACATGAAAAATTACGTCTTAAGTAAATTTGAAAAGGATGAATTAGATAATTTAAATCATGTATTTCATGATTTGGTAAATGTAATGGATGATTATTTTGTATTACCTTTTTCTGATTTAATGAGTAAATATAATCAAAAGAATAGGTGATTTATATGAAAGAATTTCATGATTTATTTCTATTTGATTTAAAAAAAGACATGGGTCTAGTTAATATGACCGATGAATTTTTTTGTTTCTATTTATTTCAATTATTTCAAGAAAAAAGGAAAAATGTTTTAATTGTTGTTTCTTCTTTATATGAAGCAAATAAACTTTATAATTCTCTAATTAATTATATGGATGATGTTTATTTATTTCCTATGGATGATTTTTTAACGAGTGAAGCTTTAGCTATTTCTCCTGATTTAATGTTAAATCGACTTGATACTATTCATACTGTTTTAAATAAAAAATGTATTGTAATTACCAATATGATGGGTTATTTAAGATATTTACCTTCTAAAAAATGTTATATTGGTTCAATTATACGTTTGAAAATTGGTGATAAAATATCTCCTAAAAAACTATCTGAACAGTTGTATTCTTGTGGATATAATAGAGATACTATTGTAACTAAGACTGGAGAATTTGCAGTTAGAGGATATATTATAGATATATTTCCAGTTCGAGAATCAAATCCGATTCGTATTGAGTTTTTCGATGATGAAATAGAATCTATTCGTACTTTTGATTCTAACTCTCAAAAGTCCTTAACGAATTTTCAATCAATTGAAATTTGTCCTTATTCAGAATTTTTATGTTTTGATGATGTAGAAGTATCTCCAGATCATTTTAGAAAACAAAAATATTTACCGATTTATAATTCCGTTTCTTCTATTTTAGATTATATGGAAGATTGTTTTACTTTTTATGTAGATTATGGGCAATTATTAGTAACTTTTCAAAATATCATTAATGAATCATTGGAATTTCAAAAAGAGAAAGATAATCAATTTCATTCTTCTTATATGCATTCTTTTCAAGAATTATCTCCTTCTTTCTTAATCTATTCTAATTTTATTAATAATTTAGAATCTGATATTAAATATTCTAGCGTTGTAGATTTTCAAGTAAAATCAATTTCTTCTTTTTATGAGAATGAGGAAGCTATTCAGAAATTTTTAAGTGATTCCTTAAATCAAAATAAAACTATTTTTATTTGTTTATCTAGTTATAAAAAGGATACTTTTAAGAAACATTTGAAAATTTCATATGTTGATAGTACTTTTTCTAATTTTCAATCTCATAAAATTAATTTTATAGATATGGATCTTTCTCAAGGGTTTATGATATCTAATTTTGTATTTTTATCTTCTTCTGAATTATTTTATACTCAAGATAAGAAAAAGAAATATTCTTCTAAATTTAAATATTCTTCTTCTATTAAAGATTTAAATAATTTGGAAATAGGAGATTATGTTGTTCATGATGTTCATGGTATTGGTATTTATAATGGAATTAAATCTATTACTTTTCATTCTGTAACTAAAGATTATTTAGAATTATTATATCGAGATAATGATAAAATATTTGTTCCTGTTGATAAAATTGATAGTTTATCAAAATATTCTTCTCGTGATGGTTTTACTCCTGTTATTCATAAATTAGGTGGTACAGAATGGCAAAAAACAAAATCTCGAGTAAAAGCTAAAGTTGTTGATATGGCTAATCAGTTGATTCAATTATATGCAGAAAGAGATTCCAAAAAAGGATTTGCTTTTTCTCCAGATTGTGATCTTTCTGTTAGTTTTGAAAATGATTTTCCTTATGAATTAACGGCTGATCAAGTTAGAGCTATTTCTCAAATTAAACAGGATATGGAATCTTCTAAACCAATGGATCGATTATTATGTGGAGATGTTGGTTTTGGAAAAACTGAAGTTGCTTTTGTTGCGGCTTTTAAAGCAATTTTAGATTCAAAACAAGTCTTATTATTGTGTCCTACTACGATTTTATCGAAACAACATTATGATAATGCTTTGATTCGTTTTAAAAATTATCCTGTTTCTATTGCTTTATTAAATCGATTTACTACTGTTAAAGAAACTAATCGAATTCTTTCAGGATTAAAAGATGGAACAATTGATTTTGTAATTGGAACTCATCGATTATTAAGTAATGATATTGTTCTTAAAGATTTGGGATTATTAATTATCGATGAGGAACAACGATTTGGAGTTACTCATAAAGAAAAAATTAAACAATATAAAACTAATGTTGATGTACTTACCTTAACTGCAACTCCTATCCCTAGAACCTTACAAATGTCTTTATCAGGAATTCGTAGCTTATCTTTAATAGAAACACCACCAATCAATCGTTTTCCTGTACAAACTTATGTTGTTGAAGAAAGTAAGCAGATTGTGAAGGACGCAATTTATAAAGAATTATCTAGAAATGGGCAAGTGTTTATTTTATATAATAAAGTTCAATCTATTTTATCTTTTTCAACTCATATTCAGAGTCTTGTTCCTGATGCTAGAATTGGAATTGCTCATGGTAAAATGAATAAAGCTGAATTAGAGAATACAATCTATGATTTTGTTAATAATCGATTTGATATTTTGATTTGTACAACTATTATTGAAACAGGTATTGATATTCCTAATGTTAATACATTAATTATTTTTGATGCTGATCATTTTGGATTAAGTCAGTTATATCAAATTAGAGGAAGAGTCGGTAGAAGCGATAAATTTGCTTATGCTTATTTGATGTATCAACCTTTTAAGAGTTTAACTGAGTCCGCTATAAAAAGACTTAATGTTATAAAAGAATTTACAGAACTTGGAAGTGGTTTTAATATTGCTACTAGAGATTTGTCTATTCGTGGAGCTGGTAATATATTGGGTAGTGAACAAGCTGGATTTATTGATAGTGTTGGAATTGATTTATACTTGAAAATCTTACAAGATGAAATTAATCATCAAAAAGGAATTCATGATGTTGAAGAAGAATCTACTAATCAAAATTTAATTGATGTTACTACTCATATTGATGATTCTTATGTTTTTGAAGATGAATTAAAGATTGAAATACATCGAATGATTAATTCTGTTAAAGATCAAGATTCTTTTCAATTGGTTAAGACTGAATTAGAAGATAGATTTGGTAAAGTATCTGAAGATTTAATAATTTATATGTATGAAGAATGGTTTGAAAAATTAGCTTCTGCTTTAAAAATATCTCATGTTAATCAGACTAAGAATAGTATTGAACTTGTATTCCCTGAAGATATAATAAAGAATGTTAAAGTAGATGATTTATTTGTAGAAACTTATTCTATTTCTAATATGTTTCGTTTTAGTAGTAAAGGGAATCATTTAGTTATTATTTTAGATATTATTAAACTAGATAAACATCCTATTTATTATCTTGTTTCTTTACTTGATATGATTCAATCTAAATACCAAAAAGATATTGACTAAATACTTGATTATTGTTAAAGTTAATATACTAGGAGTGTAAGATAATGAATGGTAAAGATTTAGAACTATTAAAAAAACAACATTATAATAATTATAGAAATTCCGTTAAAGATATTGTTTTAAATAATACGACTATTTTAGTTGATGAAGATATGATGTCTTTATTTAAGAAACCTCCATTAGACTCAATGGATGTATTGAAAGTAAAGATTATAGAAATATCTAAACGATATAAATTACTTGTTAATACTGAAATGTTAGAAAAAAAATTAGATTGTTATCGAAAATCATTTTCTTCTTTATGTGAAAATATAAAGAAAAATCGTATTCAACATTTTTATCATATTATTGATCAGTCTTCTACTGAATTGATAAAAATTAATAAGAAAGATTTTATTCCTATTAATAAAGAGATTAAAAAGAGTATAAAAAACGTGATTCAAGAGTCTTTCGAAAAGAATATTTTAGAAGGAATTTCTTCTTTATTTAAGGAAGATATTTCCGAGGAATTAAGTGATAAAATTATTGTTGATTGTAGAAATCATTTTAAAAAGTATTTTAAACAATTACTTGAGAATATTGATATTAAGTTAATGGTTAAAGATACGATATTAATAAATGCTTGTAAGGAGCAAAATGATCGATATTTATTTACTTTGAATAATTCTAGATTATTAAATGATGATATAAATTGATTCTTTTTAGTTTCTATGTTATGATGTTTTATAATTTATTCTGTATTTTATTTATCTAGATTTATAGGAGGTGTTATCATGAATAAAGAAAAATATTATATTTCTACGGCTATTGCTTATACATCTGGAAAACCTCATATTGGAAATACTTATGAGATTGTACTTGCAGATGCAATTGCTAGATTTAAAAGATTAAAAGGTTTTGATGTTTATTTTCAAACAGGTACAGATGAACATGGAGAGAAAATTGAAATAAAAGCAAAAGAAGCTAATGTATCTCCTAAAGAGTTTGTTGATGAGAAAGCTCAAGAGATTAAACGTATTTGGGATATTATGAATACCAGTTATGATAAATTTGTACGTACTACTGATGAACATCATGAAAAAGTAGTTCAACATATTTTTAAATATATGTATGATAAAGGAGATATTTATCTTGGTAAATATGAAGGATGGTATTGTACTCCTGATGAAGCTTTTTGGACAGAAACTCAAGTTGTTAAAAATGAAGAGGGTAAACTTGTATGTCCAGAATGTGGAAGAGAAGTAGAAAAAAAATCTGAAGAAGCTTACTTCTTTAAACTAAGTAAATATCAAGATCAATTAGAAAAATATATTGAAGAGCATCCAGAATTTATTCAACCTGTGTCTCGTAAGAATGAGATGATTAATAATTTTATTAAACCTGGATTACAAGATTTATGTGTTTCTAGAACTTCTTTTTCTTGGGGGATTCCTGTAGATTTTGATCCTAAACATGTTGTTTATGTTTGGCTAGACGCGTTAACGAACTATATTACTAATATAGGATATGATGTTTCTAATGAAACAGAAGAGTTTTCTTATAAATGGCCTTGTGATCTTCATTTAATAGGGAAAGATATTATTCGTTTTCATACGATCTATTGGCCTTGTTTTTTAATGAGTTTAGATATTCCTCTTCCTAAAAAAGTCTTTGGTCATCCTTGGTTAATTATGAGTGATGGAAAGATGAGTAAATCTAGAGGAAATGTAATTTATGCTGATGACTTAGTTAATGAATTTGGTGTTGATGCTGTTAGATATTATTTTTTACATGAAATACCTTTTTCTTCTGATGGTATTTTTACGAAAGAATTATTAATTGAAAGAATTAATGGAGATTTAGCTAATATATTAGGTAATTTAGTTCAAAGAACGATTTCAATGGGAAATAAATACTTTGAAGGAAAGATTACAAATAAAAATATTATAGAAGAAATTGATACTGATTTTCTTCAACAAATCAATTCTTTAGATGGAAGAGTTACGAAAAAAATGGATGATTTACAAATTAGTGATGCTTTAAGTGAAATCTTCTCTTTACTTCGAGCAAGTAATAAATATATCGATGAGACTACTCCTTGGATACTTGCCAAAGATGAGAATTTGAAGGATCGATTAGAAACAGTATTATTTCATTTGTTGGAATCTATTCGTGTATCTAGTGTTTTGTTAGAACCTTTCTTACCTGATACAAGTGAAAAGATATTTCAACAATTAAATCAAACTTGTAAGCAATTAGGAGTTTGTTCTGATAATTCCTATGAATTAGGAAATCCTACTCCTTTATTTATGAGAATTGATGTTAATAAATAAGTAGATCTAAGTATCTACTTTTTTTGGAGGTATATTATGTATATTGATACTCATTGTCATTTATCGATAGAAGATTATGATGATATAGAGAAAGTTATTCAAGAAAATAGAAATAATCAGATAGATAAAATTATTATTTCTGGTTGTACTAAAGATACTATTGTTGAATCTTTAGAATTCAGTAAAAAATATAATGACATATTTGTTACAATTGGATATCATCCTAGTGAAGCTAATATTGTTAGTGATGAGGATTTACAATTATTAGAAAAGCAAATTCAATTTGATAAAGTTGTTGGAATTGGAGAAATTGGATTAGATTATCATTATGGAAAAGAAGATATCGATAAACAGAAAAATTTATTTATCTATCAAATGAAGTTAGCTGAAAAATATCATTTACCTGTTGTTATTCATAGTAGAGATGCTACTTTTGATACGATTTCTATTTTAAAACAATTTCCTAATGTGATTGGAGATATTCATTGTTTTAGTGGAAGTGTTGAGACTGCGAAAGAATATATTGCTATGGGTTACTACCTAGGTATTGGAGGAGTTGTTACTTTTAAAAATACTAATTTGGTTCATGTAATAGAAGAAATTGGATTAGATTCTATTCTTTTAGAAACAGATGCTCCTTATTTAGCTCCTACTCCGTATCGAGGACAAATCAATTCTTCCAAATACATTCCAATTATTGCTAGGAAAATTGCTGAAATATTAAATGTTTCAGAAGAAATGGTATCTCAAAAAACACTTTTTAATACGAATCAGTTGTTTGACTTTCATTCGTTTTTATGATATCTTATTTATATAATAAGTGGGTTGGAGGTATCTATGTTAAAGACTTATCGTAAGCAATTATTTGCTGTATTTTATATTGGTTTATTTCTACTTATTTGTTTTATTTGTTTATGTTTATTTTATTTAAATAAAAATGATAAAAATATGAATAAAGCATACAATAATGATTTAAAAGTTAGCTTTCATTCTAGTGATGTTTTAACTATTTCGAATGTTTTACCTTTATCAGATGTTTTAGGAAAAGAAATGACTGAGAAAGAAGTAAAAAATGGAGTTCAACAAATATTAGATTTTGAAATTGAAAATACTTTAAATAAAGATGTTTCTTTTGAAATACTATTAAATCCTCAAACTACTATGAATGAATCAATTAAAGAGAACTATATTAAATTTTATTTAACTGATTTTGATGATGTTCCTTTTAAAAAGTTTGCTGGAAGTGAAATTCCTACTTTTCATGATTTAAAAACTCTAGTTAAAAGACCAAAGAGTAGAATTTTATATTCAGGAAATATCTATGCTAAGTCAAAAAATAATTATCGTTTAAGAATGTGGTTATCTGATAGTTATACGATTTCTAATCAATTAGAAGATTTTTCTGTTAGTGTAGAAGTTCATCAAAAGGGAAATTCTTATGGAAAATAAAGTTGATGTTAATGAATCAAACACAAAATTTGGATTTATTATTATTGGTATTTGTATTGCCTTATTAATTTTTGTATTATTTTCTTTCGTTTCTTTTATAAATAGAAAAGGAAAAGTAGTAGAAAAGAAAGTTACTGGTGGGAAAGTTGTTCTAAATTACTTTAATTATTTTCCAGGATTAGAAGTTTCCAATTTAGTTCCTACTCATGATTCTTACGCTATTGATTCTAATAGTAATACATTAGATTTTTCAGTAGATTCTTTATTAGAAGAAGCTGCTTCTATTGAATATGAAATCTCTTTAGCAAAAGATTCCAGTAATTTTAATGTTAGTGATGAAGATATTAAGATTTATTTGGAACAGGAAAAAAATAATCAATACGTTCAAGTAGTTGGACCTACTGGATTTGTTCCTTTAAAAGAAAAGACTGAGTTTGGGTCTAAAGCTGGAGATATGGTATTATTACATGTTAAAAAAACTAAGAAAACAACAGATAATTATCGATTAAAAATATGGTTATCAGATACTAGTAAACAAAGTTCTGGTAATTATAAAGTTAATTTAGAAGTAAATGCTGTAGCATCTTAAGAATTGATGTATGTAAAATCAATTCTTTTTTTTTCGACTTTTGCTTTATTTTTCTTATTTCGTATTATAATTATTTATAAGACTTCTTTGTTTATTATAATATTATTTGCTTTTTATATTCATATCTTTTATAATAAACAGTATCTTTTTATTTTATGGAATAGGAGGAAAAGTAATGGATAAAGCACTTGATAAATCATTTACGATGAATCGTCCTTTTCGTTATATACTTTTATTTATAACTCGTTCTTTCTTGATTTCTATTCTTTTCTTTGTCATTATAATTACTATGTTTTTAATGTATTATTTATTTGATATGTTTATTCATTCGGGAAGTTCTAATACACCACCTCTTTATAGTACTTATATGATTGTATCTCCTAGTATGGTTCCAACTATTAATGTTAATGACGCCATTGTTGTTAAAAGAATTGATCATGATAATTATAAAGTAGGAGATATTATTACCTTTTCTTCGATAGATGATAATTATAAAGGACTTATGATTACTCATAGAATTGTTGATAAACAATCTTTTACGGAAAAAGAATCCATCTATACAACTAAAGGAGATGGAAATAATCAAATTGATTCTTCAAAAGTTACAACAAAATCTATTTATGGTAGAGTATTATTTAAAATTCCTAAAATTGGATATTTGATTTCATTCTTTTCTAATTCCATTGGAATTATAATTATTACTATTACTTTACTCATTGGATTTTTTACTTATCATTTTTTTCAGAAAAAGCAATTATAGATAAAAGAAATATTTTTTCTTTTATTTTTTTTTTCTGTGTTTTATAATAATATCGATTGGTGAAGTTTATGGAAAAATATGATGTTCAATTTAAGAAAAAATTTGGTCAAAACTTTTTAAAAGATTTTTCTATCGTAAAAAGAATTGTGAATACTTGTGATATTACGAGTCAATCTTTAGTTATTGAAGTAGGTCCTGGTGGAGGTATTATGACTAGGGAACTTGCTTTATTATCTGGGAATGTTCTTGCTTATGAGATTGATTCTAATTTAGAAGATGAATTATATAAACGATTAAATGGATTTTCTAATATTGATATATTATTTCAAGATTTCTTATTATCTGATATTAATCAAGATATTAGTAATTATTCTTATGATAAATTATTCTTTATAAGTAATGTTCCTTATTATATAACGACACCAATTATTATGAAATTAATTCATTCTAAATTACCTTTTCAAAAAATTGTATTGATGGTTCAAAGAGAAGTTGGAAATCGTTTTTCTTCTGAACCAGGAAATAGAGAATATGGTTCTATTACAGTTTTATTAAATTATTATTTCAATATTAAAAAAGAATTTTATGTTTCCAGAAAACAATTTGTACCTGAACCTAATGTTGATAGTGTAGTTGTTTCTTTCTCTTATCGAGAAGATAGAAAGAAAGTTCATAATATTGATTTTTTTGAAAAATTAGTTAGAGATAGTTTTCAATTTAAAAGAAAAACAATTCGTAATAATTTAAAACAATATGATTTAAAAATAGTAGAAAACGTTTTAAACGAATTTGGATTTGATTTAAATGTAAGAGCAGAAATGCTAGATGTTGATGTATTCGTAGAACTTGCTAATGCTTTATGGAAATAGATACTTCTATTTCTTTTTTTTGGTCATATTATTAAACAGGAGGTTGATTGTTTGAATTTTAAGATAGGTGATTATGTTACTAGGATTTCTCATAAACATGATATTGTTTTTAAAATTATAGGTATTAATGATAATAATGTTTTTTTACAAGGAGTTAATGTTAGATTGTGTGCTGACTCTAATTTAGATGATTTAATGATTGTTAATGATATTTCTTTAGAAGATGATAAAGATGTCATTGAGAGAAATATGAAGGATTTAGATATTGATAGAGATCATTATTTCTATATACCTGGGAAGATATTACATATCGATGGGGATGATGATTATTTGAATCGATGTATGAAATTTTATGAAAATATGGGAATTCACGCTAATGGGATTTCTTTAAAAGAGGGAATTATTTCTTCTAAGATTGTTGATTTAATTCATGAATATAGACCGGATATTATTGTAATAACGGGACATGATGCTTATTTATCTAAAAGAGAAGATAAAAATGATCTGGCTAATTATGAGAATACTATTAACTTTATTTCTGCTATTAAAGAAGCTAGAAAAATAGAAAAAAATCAAGATAAGTTAATTATTATAGCAGGAGCTTGTCAGTCTAATTATGAAGAATTAATTCGAGCAGGAGCAAATTTTGCTTCTAGTCCGAAACGAATTAATATTCATGCTTTAGATCCAGCTATTATTGCTGCTTCGATTGCTTTTTCTTCTAAAAATAAAAGTATCGATGTTATTAAATTGATTGAAAAAACGAAATATGGTAGTGCTGGGATGGGTGGAATTATTACTAATGGGACGATGTATGTGGGTTATCCTAGATGAATTTATCACAAATTAAGAAATATATTCAATCAATTGTAGGAGAAGAACATTTATTTTTATATAGAGGAATTAGAAATCAAAATGAGAAGTTTGAAGGATGTATTACAAAAACCTTTCCTTCTGTTTTTATTATTGAATTAGAGAATGGTAAGATACTGTGTTTTTCTTATAATGACTTTATTGTAAAGAATATCAAAATATTGTATTGATTTTTATAAAATATTATTATAGAATAGTCTTATAAAGTTATTATACTTTAAGAGGGAGGAAAATCTTATGAAGATTACATCAGTAAATGTACGTAAAATTGAAAAGGAAGGTTCTCGTATGAAGGGGATTGCATCTGTATTATTAGATGACAGTTTTGCAGTACATGATATTAGAATTATTGAAGGAGACAACGGACTATTTATTGCTATGCCAAGTCGTAAGACAACAACAGGAGGATATAGAGATATTGCTCATCCAATTAATCCAGAAGTACGTTCTATGTTTGAAGATGCAATTTTAGAAGCTTATGATAAAGCTGAAGATGTATCTACTGAAGAAGAATAGTTAATATAAAGATATCAAGAAGATATCTTTTTTTTATTCATATTTTTTTCTTTTAAGCATCTATTTTAATAGGAGGATATGTATGGATAAAGATAATAGTTCTATTAATAGTTATAATCATAGTATTAATTTATTAGAGAGAAAAACATTGGTAATTACTGGTGTTAAAAAAATTGATAATTTTGATAATAATCATTTTTTATTAGATACTTCTATGGGTTATATGGTTGTTAAAGGGGAAAATTTAGAGTTAATTAAACTAGATACTCTATCTGGAAATGTTACGATAAAAGGGAGTATTCAATCTATTCAGTATCTAATGGAAAGTAATAAGAAGAATAAAGAAGAAAATATCTTTAATCGATTATTTAAATAATGAGTTTAAAAGTTCAATTATATAGTATGTTTTTCTCTTTTTTATATGGAGTTTTTCTATTTGCATTTTTTTATTTATTTCATCGAATTCCATTAAAAAAAATTCTTGCAGTTCGTTGTGTCATTTCTTTTCTATCCATGATTTTTTTATCTTTTCTCTATTTTTTTCTATTGCTAATTATAAATCAAGGAATTTTACATTATTATTTCTTTTTATTGATAATTTTCGGCTTTTTAATTTGTTATCATGTTTTTAAAGAAAAATTGTAAATTGTTTGTAAATTATATTTATCTTGACGTCTTATAATTGTCATTTAATTGTATAATATATAGTGTAATGGAGGTGAATGTTATGAGAAAAGTAAGTAAAGTAAAAAAACGTAGAATTTTTCTTTTAGGCTTTGGTTCTATTGCTGTTATTGTTATTATGACATTCACTATGGGTAAATATTGGATTGAGATATTTGATAAATATCGAGAGAAGAAAGACTTAGAAAATGAATTGGTTTCTTTGCAAGAAAAAGAAGAAGAATTAAAAGTAGATGCAAATAAATTACAAAATCCAGATTATATAGCTAGATATGCAAGAGAAAAGTATTTATATTCTAAAGATGGTGAAATTATTTTACAAATACCAGAAGAATAAAAAACTACTTTTCTTTTTTTTTTATTATGATATAATAAGACTTGATTGAACGGAGGAAATAATGATTAATTTAGAAGATAAATTTTGCTTTCATCAATCTGATAAAATAGTAGTTGGTTGTTCTACGGGACCTGATTCTATGGCATTAGTAGATTGTTTGTTAAAAATAAAAAATAAATATCATTTGATGATTATTATTGCACATGTGAATCATAATGTACGTAGAGAGAGTTTTATAGAACAAGAATTTTTAAAAAAATATTGTGAAGAAAATGAATTGTTATATGAGACTATGATTATTGATGAGTATGGAGATGATAATTTTCATAATGAAGCAAGAAATATACGTTATGATTTCTTTGATTCCGTTGTTCATAAATATCAAGCAAATTATTTAATGACTGCTCATCATGGTGATGATTTGATGGAGACTATTTTGATGAGATTAGTAAGAGGTTCTAATTTGATTGGATATAGTGGATTTAAAGAAGTTGTTCCTTTAGAGGGATATACTTTAGTAAGACCTTTAATTTCTTATACAAAAAAAGAATTAGAACAATATGATATAGAGAATCATGTTCCTTATTATATAGATTCTTCTAATACTAGTGATAAATATACGAGAAATCGTTATCGTAAATATATTTTACCTTATTTAAAAAAAGAAGATAATGATGTTCATTTAAAATTTTTAAAATATAGTAGATCATTAATAGAAGCCAATCAATTTATTCAATCATTTGTAGATAAAGCTATCAAAAGAGTGGTATTCAATCATAAGATATTAATAAAGGA
The DNA here is from genome assembly GCA_902797265.1 of uncultured Erysipelotrichaceae bacterium. Taxonomy (GTDB): domain Bacteria; phylum Bacillota_I; class Bacilli_A; order RF39; family UBA660; genus UBA3789. Next base: position 20,754 of record CADBSF010000060.1, on the reverse strand, counting down.
ATTTTTAGAAGAAGATTCTTATATTCAAAAAGAAATCTTATATTATTATTTAAATCAATATTATCAAGATGATTTAATATTACTAAATGATCGTCATATCGATTTAATTCTATCTATTTTAAATAATAAAAAAGCTAATTGTTTTGTTAATTTACCAAATGAAGTAATAGGTAAGAAGAATTATAATACTTTTGAACTTGTAAAAGAGGTAGATGCAATTGCTAGTTATGAGATTGAATTTGATCAGTTAGCTATATTACCAAATCATCATTCTATTGAAGTTATTTCTGATATTAGTGATAATAGTAATAATATCTGTCGTTTAAATAGTAATGAAGTTCATTTACCTTTAATTATTCGATCTAGAAAAATAGGGGATCGAATGGAAGTGAAAGGTTTGAATGGGACGAAAAAGGTTAAGGATATTTTTATCGATAAGAAGATACCATTATCTGATAGAGATATATGGCCAATTGTTTTAGATTCTATGGGAAGAGTGGTATGGATCCCTGGAATTAAAAAATCAAAATTTGACAAGAAAAAAAATGAAAGTTATGATATAATATTGAAATACAGTTAGGGAGGAATGTTTGTGGAAAAACAAATTGACAAAAAGATATTAAAAAAAGGACTATTACCTTACTTATTTTTGTTTATTATTATTTTAGGTTTGTTTTATGCTTTTAATGTTTTGAATAAAGATGTTCATGAATTAAGTTATGATGAATTTATTGAAAAATTAGATAAAGGGAAAGTAACTGAATTAGTTATTACTGCTAAGGGTAGTGGTTATATTTATGATGTTTCTGGATCTTTATCTGGATATAAAGACAATGAGAGTTTTGAATCTGTTTTACCTTTAAGTGAAGAAGTAATGAAGAAAATTGTTACTGCTAGTGATGAACAAGAATTTAAATTAACAGTTCATCCAGATCCTGATTCTTCATCACTTATCTTAATTATTGTTAATGTATTACCAATCTTAATATTTGTAGGAATTGCTTTTTGGTTTTTTAATAAGCAAATGGCTGGTAATAGAAGTTCCATGGATTTTGGAAAAAGTAGAGCTCGTTTAAATAGTGATGATAATCAAGTTACTTTTAAAGATGTTGCTGGATTAAAAGAAGAAAAAGAAGAAGTAAAGGAATTAATTGATTTCTTAAAAGCTCCTAAAAAATTCCAAAAATTAGGTGCTAGAATTCCAAAGGGTGTTTTATTATTTGGGCCTCCAGGAACTGGTAAAACTTTATTAGCAAAAGCTGTTGCTGGAGAAGCACATGTTCCTTTCTATTTTATTAGTGGATCTGACTTTGTAGAGTTATTTGTTGGTGTTGGAGCTAGTCGTGTACGTGATATGTTTCAACAAGCAAAAAGAAATGCTCCTTGTTTAATTTTCATTGATGAGATTGATGCTGTTGGTCGTCAAAGAGGAACTGGTTTAGGTGGAGGACATGATGAAAGAGAGCAAACTCTAAACCAATTATTAACAGAAATGGATGGATTTGGAGCAAATGAAGGTATCATTATTATAGCCGCAACAAATAGACCAGATGTACTTGATCCTGCTTTACTTCGTCCGGGAAGATTTGATAGACAAGTTACAGTTAATTTACCAGATGTTAAAGGAAGAGAAGAAATATTAGCTGTTCATGCTAAAAACAAGATTTTAGCAGAAGGAATTACTTTAAAGAATTTAGCTAAACGTACTCCAGGATTTAGTGGAGCTGACTTAGAGAATTTATTAAATGAAGCTGCATTACTTGCTGTTAGAAGAAATAAAAATGAAATTACTATGAGTGAAATTGATGAGGCAACCGATAGAGTATTAATGGGACCTGCTAAAGTTAGTCATAAATATACAGAAAATGATAGAAAATTAGTTGCTTATCATGAAGCTGGACATGCTGTTATTGGATTAAAACTTAGAAGTGCTAGTGATGTTCAAAAAGTTACGATTATTCCAAGAGGTTCTGCTGGTGGATATAATATGATGGTTCCTAGTGAAGAAAAGTTATGTTCAACTAAGACTGATTTATTAGAAGAAATAACAGGTTTACTTGGAGGAAGAACAGCTGAAGAGATTACTTTTGGTGAGATAACTACAGGTGCTCATAATGACTTTGAAAAAGCTACAAAGATTGCTAGAGCAATGGTTTGTGAATATGGTATGAGTGATTTAGGACCATTACAATTTGAACAACAATCAGGAAGTGTTTTCTTAGGAAGAGATTATAATAAACCTCAACATTTTTCTAATGAAGTTGCGAATGAAATTGATATGGAAATGAGAAAAATTATTAATAATTGTCATAAAGAAGCAACTGATATTATTAAGAAAAATAAAGATTTATTAAAATTAATTGCTGAGACATTATTAGAATATGAAACATTAACAAAAGAACAAATTGATTATTTAGTAGAAAATGGTAAGATGCCTGAAGAGAATGATGAAAACTTAGAATCTTTATCAATTACTAGATTGAAAGAACTTGCTAAAGAAAAGGGTGTTAAAAACTATTCTAAAATGAGTAAAGCTGAATTATTAAAAGAATTAGATTCTATGGACTAATTCTTTTTTTCTTGAAAAAATAAAAATACGTATTATAATATTGGTAGAAGGAGTGGAGTGTATGGCAAAGATTGCTAATAAAGAAAATCTTAGCAAAATGAAAGAGAAAGGAACAGGTTTTTTTGCAGAATTCAAAGAATTCATTATGAGAGGTAATGTAATGGATATGGCTATCGGTGTTATTATCGGTGGTGCTTTCCAAGGAATTGTTTCTGCATTAACAGAAGATTTTATTAATCCATTAATTAATGGTATTGGTGGAGCTTCTATTGGTGGTAAGATTAAAATCTATGGTGGACAATACATTAAATATGGAGATTTTATCACCGCAGTTATTAATTTCATTATCATGGCACTTGTTTTATTCGTTCTTTTAAAAGTTGTTAATAAATTGATGACTGTTAGAAAGAAAGAAGAAGCAAAAGAAGAAGAAGCTAAGAGAAGTGAAGAAGCTGAATTACTTACAGAAATTAGAGATTTATTAAAGAAATCAAAATAAAATTCCGTTATGGAATTTTTTTTTGAATCATATCAACATAATCATAGATACTAAACGTTGGGTCTCTTGACATGAGGGTGTGTACACTTTGTAATATAATTGAAAGATAAGTGATAATAGACAATTGAAGTATATATGTATTATATTGATAATCATATAAAAAGACTTGAAGAGAATAGGTTTATTATGGAATGTTGTAAGATTTAATATTTATTTTATATGGTTATAAGATTTTTATTTGAGATTGATTTCTCAATTTTTTTTTGATAAAATAAGGCAAGCAAATGAGGGATATTATGGAATGGAAGATTGGGAATGTTTTAATTAAAAATCAAATTGTTTTAGCTCCTATGGCTGGGGTATCTAATCCTAGTTATATTAAGATTTGTGAGGAAATGGGATTAGGATATGCTGTTACGGAGTTAATTAGTAGTGAAGCGATTGTTCGTGGTAATAAAAAAACATTTGAAATGTTAAATGGAATTGATTCTTTAAATATACCTGTTGCGATTCAATTATTTGGAGCAAATCCTGAAGTTATGGGGGAAGCTGCTAGAATAATTGTTGATAAATTTTCCGTAGATATAATCGATATTAATATGGGATGTCCTGTACCAAAGGTTAGTGTTCGAGCTGGTGCTGGAAGTTGTTTGATGAAGGATGAGAAACTTGCTTATAAAATTGTAAAAAATGTTGTAGATAGTGTAGATGTTCCTGTTACTGTGAAGATTAGAAGTGGATGGGATTTTAATTCTATTAATGCGGTAGAGATTGCTAAAGCAGTTGAGAAAGCGGGAGCTAGTTGTATTACTGTACATCCTAGAACGAGAAGTCAAGGATATAGTGGAAAAGCTGATTGGAATATTATTCGTGATGTTAAAAATAATGTTAATATTCCTGTTATAGGGAATGGTGATATTAAGAGTCCTATGGATGCTATGAGAATGCTTGATGAGACAGGGTGTGATGCTATCATGATTGGAAGAGGAATTCTTGGTAATCCCTGGTTAATTCAAAATATTATTCGATATTTTCATAACGAAGAATTATTAAATATTAGTACAGAAGAAAAAATTGATATGTGTTTAAAACATATCGATTATTTAAGAAAATTTAAAGATGATAAGATTGTTGCTTTAGAAATTAGAAATCCTATCGGATGGTATTTGAAAGGAATTAGTAGTTTTTCTCCTTTTAAGGAAAAAATCTATAAAACAAAAGATATCTGTGATATAATTTTACTATTAAAGGAATTTAAGGAGGAAAAATTATGGCTAAAAAAGTAAAAAGGGAAAATGCTTATTTTGTAGAGAGATTATGTGCTTTTATTATTGATATTTTCATTATATCTTTTGTTTCATCTCTTTTCATGATACCTTTTACTGATGGTAATGATACTAGTAATTATTCTAAAAAAATAATAGAAGTACAAGAAAAATTTGTTGATAAAGAGATTAGTATGAATCAGTATTTTGCTGAAACATCAAGTTATTTTTATAAGATGGCTAGAGAGAATGGATTATTATCCCTTATTAGTTTATTATTATCTGTATGTTATTTTGTTGTCTTACAAACTAAAATGATGGGACAGACAATTGGAAAAAAATTAATGAAAATAAAAGTTGTTAGTGATAAAGGTGATTTATTTATGAATCAGATGGTTTTAAGAGGATTATTAGCTAATTTCATCTTAACTGATATTATTACTTTTATGTTTATGTTATTTTTACCAAAACAATATTATTTATATGCTGTTTTAGGAATTGAAACATTACAATACTTATATGTTGTTGTATGTGCATTCTTTATTTTATTTAGAAAGGATGGACGCTCTATTCATGATTTATTAGTACATACTAGAGTTGTTCATGTTTAAGGAGGTTTATTATGAGAAATTTTACAGAACAGGAATTAGTTAGAAGAGAAAAGGCTAATAAACTATTTGAAGAAGGAATTGATGCTTTTGGACATCGATATGAAAGAGATAGTTTTGCGAAAGATATAAAAGAAAAATATCAAGATGTTGATCATGATTTATTTGAATCTATGGAAGATAATGCTAAAGTTGCAGGTAGAATTATGTTTATTCGTAAGATGGGAAAAGCTTCTTTCTTTACGATAAAAGATAAAACTGGGTCCATTCAAATATATATCTCTGTTAATGATGTAGGAGAAGATGTTTATAATCTATTTAAGACTGCTGATATTGGAGATATTGTTGGTGTTTATGGAAAGATAATGAAGACTAAAACAGGAGAAGTTACAATTAAATGTTTAGAATATACTCATCTTGTAAAAGCATTAAAACCTTTACCAGAAAAATTTCATGGATTAACAGATAAAGAAGAGAGATATCGAAGAAGATATGTTGATTTAATTATGAATGAAGAGTCTATGAAAGTAGCTTTAATGAGACCTAGAATTATTCGTTGTATTCAAAACTTTTTAGATCAACAAGGTTTTGTTGAGGTGGAAACTCCTATTCTTACAACATTACTTACTGGAGCTTCTGCAAGACCTTTTACTACTCATCATAATGCACAAGATTTAGATATGTATCTTCGTATAGCGCTAGAATTAAATTTAAAAAGATTATTAGTTGGTGGAATGGAATCTGTTTATGAAATAGGTAGAACTTTCAGAAATGAAGGAATGGATCCTCAACATAATCCAGAATTTACTATGATGGAAGTATATCAAGCATATTCTGATTTAGAAGGAATGATGGATTTAACTGAAAATATGTATAAGACAATTGCTAGAGAAGTATGTGGAAAGACTACTTTCCATTATTTAGGACATGATATTGATTTAGATGGAACTTGGAATCGTATTAGTATGACAGAAGCAATTAAAGAAAAAATAGGAATTGATTTTAGAACTATTACTGATTTAGATACTTGTATTCAATTAGCTGAAGAACATAATATTCTTTTGGAAAATCATGAAAGACAATATGGACATATTGTTAATAAATTCTTTGAGAAATATGTAGAAGAAACTTTAATTCAACCTACTTTCTTATATGGTCATCCAATTGAAATATCTCCATTGACTAAGAAAAATCCAGATGATCCTAGATTTGTTGATCGTTTTGAGTTATTTATTTCAGGACATGAATGTGCTAATGCTTATACAGAATTAAATAATCCTATTGATCAATTAGAAAGATTTGAGGCACAACTTGCTGAAAAAGAAATGGGAAATGAAGAAGCAAATGATATTGATATGGATTTTGTTGAATCTTTAGAGTATGGTATGCCTCCTGCTGGTGGAATAGGTTATGGAATCGATCGATTAATTATGTTATTTACGGAACAAGAGTCTATAAGGGATGTATTGTTGTTTCCGACAATGAAAGAAAGAAGTATTACGAAAGAGTAATATTTCTTTTTTTCACCAAATTTTCATTCTTTTTTTCGTTAAATACTTGTAAAATAAGTATGAAATAGCTATAATTAGTTTGGGAGGTTAATTATGAAAAAACATAATGTAGTAAAAGTCGTTCTTGTTACCATATTAATTTTTCTATTACTTAGTTGGATATTACCTGCTGCTTATTATTCAGGTGAGTATGTAGATCAAGGGCGCGTTCAAATGGGATTATTTGATTTGTTTAATTATCCATTAACTGCTGTTGCTTATTTTGGATATATTGCACTTTTTATAATTCTAGTTGGTGGTTTTTATGGAGTTTTATATAAAATTCCAGCTTATCGTTCTTTATTAGAAGGATTAGTTAAAAAAATGAAAGGAAAAGAAACAATTTGCTTATCTGTTATGATAATATTAATCGCTTTATTAGTTTCTGTATGTGGTGTTCATATAGCATTTGCTTTATTTATTCCTTTTATTGTTTCTCTAATTTTGATGATGGGTTATGATAAAATTACAGCTTTATTTGTAACTGTTGGGTCTATTTCATGCGGACTTATTGGTACAACATATGCTTATAGTAATTTAAGTGTTTTAATTCAATCATTAAATCTTAAATTAGATTATAGTATTGGAGTTCGTTTCCTAATTTTATTAATAGGAATTGTACTTGTTATTTTTAACACTGTTATGTATACAAAAAATGGAAAAGTTGAAAAGGCTTCTATTTCTAAAAAGAAAATTGAAGTAGAGGAAGAAGAAGAGGAAGAAGAAGTTGTTCGTGAAGAAGTAAAAGTATCTGTTAAAACAAATTCTTCAAAAAATAATAATTCTTCTAAGAATAATACTAATAGTAAGAATAATTCTAAGAACAAATCTAATTCTTCTAAAAAGTCATCTAATAATAAATCATCAAAATCTCGTAAGAGTGTTAATAAAGCAGCATTAAAAGAAGAAGATGTTATCATTGTAAAAGATTCTGATAATGATTCTTTAGTACCAGCTGTTTCTAAGAAACAAGCTAATGTATTACCAATGGCAATTATTTTTGGATTATTGTTTGTATTATTTGTACTTGCATTTATTCCATGGGGAGAAAATGGATTTAAGATTAAATTCTTTAGTGATCTTACTAATAGTACTTCTGAATTTAAATTATTTGGATTCCCATTATTTGCTAAGGTTTTAGGAACATTTGGAGCATTTGGAGAATGGTCTATTACAGATTTATTCTTACCAATGTTTATCGTTCTTCTATTATTGGTAATTATCTATAAAGTTAAATTTGATGATGTTATTGAAGGATTTAGTGAAGGTTGTAAAAAAGCTTTAGGTCCATGTGCAATGGTTATATTGTTATATGTTGTTTTAGTTATTAATACTTATCACCCAATCCAAATGACAATCTATAAATTTGTTTTAGGATTAACAAAAGGATTTAATATCGCAACAACTACAATTGTAGCTCTATTAGCTGGCTTATTTAATGTAGATATTGCTTATTCTTTCCAAGGAATTGTTCCATATTATATGAGTGTTGTTAATACTGTTAAAGATTATTCTAATATAGCAGTGATTTTCCAATCTATGTATGGATTTATGACATTATTTGCTCCAACAAGTTTGGTTTTAATGGCAACATTATCTTATCTTGGAGTATCTTACAAAGAATGGTTAAAGAAATCTTGGAAATTAATCTTAGAATTATTTGTTATATTACTAATTGTTTTCATAATTTTAGCATTAATGTAATGATAAGAGGTTTTAGACCTCTTTTCTTTTTGTGCTTTTTTCTTTATAATAGAATTAAGTGTTTAGGAGTGATTTTTATTATGAATGTTTTAGAAATCAATGTATTAGTTCTTGCTTATTTGGGAGATACTATTTATGAAAATTATGTAAGACGTTATTTGATTCATAAAGGAATTGGGAATGTTAATGATTTACAAAAAAGTGCTATTTCATATGTTAGTGCTAAAAAACAATCTGATTATTTATATGAAATGATAAATCAAAAATTTTTAACAGAAGAAGAAATTGATGTGGTTCATCGAGCTAGAAATTATAAGACTACTTCTCATCCAAAGAGTTGTGATATTATTACTTATAAGAATGCTACTGGATTAGAGGCTCTTATTGGTTATTTAGATTTAAAACAAGAAAAAGAAAGAATAGATGAAATTATGAATTTTATCTTGAGGTAGAGTATGTTAGTATATGGAAAGAATGTCGCAAATGATTTATTAAAAAATAATAAAAATATTAAAAAAGTAATTTTACAGGATAATTTTAATGATAAAAATATAATTTCTCTTATAGAAAAAATGAAAATCCCTTTTAAAAGAGTTTCAAAAAACGAAATTGACCATTTGTGTTCTGGTCTACATCAAGGTATAATTTTAGACATTCCGGATTATCAATATTGGGATATGTCAACTTTTTTAAACAATAATTCTCGAGATTATGTTGTGTTGTTAGATCACTTAGAAGATCCTCATAATTTAGGTGCTATTATTCGTACTTGTGAAGCAGCAGGAATTGATACTATTATTTTACCGAAAGATAGACAAGTATTAATTAATGCAACTGTTATGAAAACAAGTGTAGGATGCTTAGACTCTGTTCATATTGTTTTAGTTCCAAATTTAGCTCAAGCAATTGAATTATTAAAACAACATCAATATTGGGTTGTTGGAACAGCATTAGAGAATAGTGTTGATTATCGAGAAATAGATTATAGTGGTAAGATAGCTTTAGTAATTGGTAATGAGGGTGATGGTATCTCAAATTTAGTTTCGAAAAAGTGTGATTACCTTGCAAAAATTCCAATGTATGGTAAAACTAACAGTTTAAATGCTAGTGTAGCTGCTGGTATTATGATTTATGAAATAATCCGAAATAGAAAGTAGGGAAAATGAAATATAATAATTATAATGATTATGAACTAATCTATATGGTTCGAGAAAATGATGATAATTCTAGAGATATTTTATATCAAAAGTATTATCCAATTATTTGTCATATAGCAAACGACTATTATCAAAAAAATAAATATTATGGTTTTGAGTTTGAAGACTTTTTACAAGAAGCAACTTTAGCTTTTTTTAGAGCTTTAATTAATTATAATGAAAAGGAAAATACATTGTTTTATACTTTTATTACTATATGTATTCGTAGGAAAATGATGTCTTTTTGTCAAAGAATCTCTAATAAGAATAATAATTTTTCTAGTTTAGATTGTATTTCTCTTGATGATATCGATATAGAAGATAGTCGTTCTAATTTTAATCATGTTTTTTTAGATAAAGAGATTGAGAATATTATTCGAGACTACTTGTATTCTTTATCTTTTGAAAAAGCATGTATTTTTGAATTAAAGTTTAATGGCTTTACTTATTCAGAAATTAGCAAATTATTAGATATGCCTATTAGTTCTTTAGAATTTAAGAATCGTTCTTCTGTTAAAGGGATAAAAGCATTACTAAGTGATTATTATCATAAACTGTATACTAGTTGAAAAATTGTATTTTCAAATTGCCTTTTTTGTTTTATTGTTTTAAAATAATAATAAAGTAGGGTGATATCAAATGAATGAATCTAAGCAATATAGTTCTATCCGTCTAAGTGATTGGATTGTTGAACATAATAAAGAAGACGAATTAAAAGAATTATTTTTAAATGTTGATGTTGCTTTAAAATATATTCATGAACATGGATATTGTATTGAAACATTTTATCCTTCTATGATTGAAGTGTTAAATGGATCTCCTAAACAAATTCAATTTAAAAAGTTAATGGAATTACCAAAAGATTTAATACAAAAGAAAAAATTTGTTCAAGAAGATATTTTTAATTCTTCTTTTATTCAAATAGGTATTTATTCTAATTCTTTATCTAGTTTGAAGCCAGAATTTTTAAAATCAAATTTTGATTCTTTTAGTCAATTTATTCCTACTGATATGATTCCTTATTATAGAGGGGTTGTTCAAAGAGGAGCTTCTATTTATCTATGTGATTATCTTGCTGAAAAGAAGAAAAGGGATGTGGAACAATTAGGTGATGAGATGTCTTCTTCTGAAAAAGGTGGAAATTCTTTAGTAAAAAGTAATGGTCATAATATATATATTGAACCTGTTACTAATAATCGTATTAATGATCAAATATATAAGCAAATTAATGATTATAAAGACTCTGCATTTATTCGTATTATGGTGGTTCCAACTATTGTATTACTTTCTGTTTTGTTCCTTACACTAATTGTCTTTGTTTTATCTTGTTTTCATTAAAAATTGTTGACATTTCAATTGTGTTGTGGTAATTTATAACTGTAAGCACTTTGAAGTGTTTTTATTTTGAAAAGGAATTTGGTGAATAGTATGGCTGAAGTACGTAAAAAAGTAGTAGAAGACAAGTATAATACTAATAGTATTAAGAAGACTAAAACAACTAAGAAGAATGTTTCAACTAAGAAAGTTGAAGAAAAGAAAGAGGAAATTAATAAGAAGGGTTTATTTGCAAAGATAGGTATTTTTATTAATGGTGTTAAAAGTGAATTTCATAAGATTCATTGGACTAGTAAGAGTAACATGGTTAAATATTCTATCGCAACTATTTTCTTTATTTTATTCTGTTCTGCATATTTCTATTTAGTTGATGTTTTGTTTGCTTTAGTTCGTTCTATTATTAAATAGTAAAGGAGTATTATATGGAAAAACAATGGTATGTTGTTAACACTTATTCTGGACATGAGAACAAAGTAAAAGAAAAACTTGAAATGAGAGCAGAATCTATGGATATGCAAGACTATATCTTTCGTGTTGTTATTCCTGAAGAAAAAGTTGTTGAAGTAAAAGATGGTGTTACCAAAGAAAAAGTAAAAAAGATGTTTCCAGGTTATATATTGGTTGAAATGATTATGACTGATGAAGCTTGGTATGTTGTTCGTAATACCCCTGGTGTTACTGGATTTATTGGATCTAGTGGTAAAGGTGCTAAGCCTACTCCATTACAACCATATGAAGTAGATAATATATTAGGCAATATGGGTATCAGTAGAATGGATGTTGATACAGAACTTACAGAAGGTGCTAAGGTTAAAATTATTGGTGGACCTTTCAATGGTATGTTTGGTACAATTGATTCTGTTGATTTATCAACTCAAAAAGTTATGTTGCTTGTTGATTTATTTGGACAAGAAACTTCAGTTGAAGTTGAAATTAGTCAAATAGAGAAAGCTTAATATTACTATTGACTTGCTTATTTTTACAGAATGTGTTATTATTTAATGGCTATATTTTTTAATATAGATTTAGTGGGAAGCATGGTTTGCATTTATAAAAGCGGGAATCAAGCTATTTGTACCACTCGCGAAAACTAAATTATGGGAGGTGTTTTTCGTGGCAAAAGAAGCAATTAAGAAAATAAAATTACAAATTGCAGCAGGAAAAGCTACACCAGCTCCACCAGTTGGAACTGTTTTAGGACCTGCTGGAATTAATCTACAAGATTTTTGTACTAAGTATAATGATGCAACTAGAGATAAAATGGGAGATGTTTTACCAGTTGAAATTTCTATTTATGATGATAGAAGCTTTGACTTTGTAATTAAAACTCCACCAACAGCATTCTTATTAAAGAAATATGCTAAGGTACAAAAAGGATCTGTTAAAGGTTCAAAGGAAGTTGTTGCTACTATATCACAAGCTACTCTTAAGGAAATTGCAGAAATTAAGTTACCAGACTTAAATGCATATACAGTAGAAGAAGCAATGAAGATTGTTGCTGGTACTGCAAAGAATATGGGTATTGCTATTGAAGGGCAAGAATAAGTAGAAAATATACATATAGGTGAAACCTAGTGGAAGGATAATGGTGTTTCCAACACCTAAGCATGGTGTTTCCAACACCATAAAGGAATTGAATAAAACATCCGCTTTTACCACATAAGGAGGAATAAAAATGAAAAAAAGAAGTAAGAAATATATTGAAGCTGTTTCTAAAGTAGAAAAAAGTAAATTATATTCTAAAGAAGAAGCTGTAAAGTTAGTAAAAGAAACTTCTGTTAGTTCTTTTGATGGATCTATCGAAGTTGCTATTAGACTTAACTTAGATACTAAGAAAGCTGATCAACAATTAAGAGGAGCAATTGTATTGCCAAAAGGAACTGGTAAGACTAATCGTGTATTAGTTATTGCAAGAGGACCTAAAGCACAAGAAGCAAAAGATGCAGGAGCAGATTTTGTTGGTGATACAGATATGTTAGAAAAAATCGAAAAGGAAAATTGGTTTGAATTTGATACCATGATTGCTACTCCTGATATGATGCCTTTACTTGGTAAATTAGGTAGAGTTTTAGGTCCTAAAGGTTTAATGCCAAATCCTAAGACTGGTACTGTTACAATGGATATTAAGAAAGCAGTTGAAGAAGTTAAAGCAGGACGTGTTGAATATAGAACTGATTCTTTCGGTAATGTACATGGTGTTATTGGAAAAGCTTCATTTAGTGAAGAAGATTTACTTGCTAACTTAGATGCTTTCATTTCACAAATTTTAAGAATTAAACCTGCAACTGTTAAGGGTGAATATGTTAAGAATATTTCTATTTCATCTACAATGGGTCCAGGAATTAAAATTGAAAATAATTTTGACAAATAAAATTATTTAGTATATAATAATTACAATTTATTGGTGCCATAGACAGTAGGTATAAAAATAAATCCTACCGAGGACTTATTCTTTAGAAAGAGTTCTTTTGCTGTCTAGTTTAAGAACTTTTTTTATGGCATCCCTAAATAGATAAGGAGGTGTTTTATGGCAAGTAAAGCAATATTGGAACAAAAGCAAACTGTAATTGATGAAATTAAGAATCGTACTGAAAATGCTAAGACAATTGTACTTTTTGATTATCGTGGTATTACAGACAGTGAAGCAAAAGAGTTACGTATTAAATTACGTGAAGCTAATGCTGATTATAAAGTATATAAAAATACTTTAATGTCTCGTGCCTTTAATGATTTAGGTATAGATTTAAATGAAGCATTAACAGGACCTAGTGCATTTGCTTATAGTGATGATCAAATTGCACCAATTAAAGTTTTGGCTGACTTTGCCAAAGACCACTCTGCATTGGTATTAAAAGTAGGGATTGTTGATGGTGAGAAAGCTGATCAAGCTAAATTAGCTGAATATGCTAAACTACCATCAAGAGATGGATTACTTACAATGCTTGCTGGTGGTATGATTGGTCTTGTAAGAGACTTATCAATTTGCTTAGACTTATATAGTGAGCAAAAACAAGAAAATTAAAATAAAAAAAATTTAAATATAATATAAGGAGGAAAATTAAATGGCTAAACTAACAAAAGAAGAATTTATCAGTAGTTTAAAAGAAATGAATTTATTAGAAATTAAAGAATTAGTAGATGCAATGAAGGAGGAATTTGGAGTTGATCCAAGTGCTGTTGCAGTTGCTGCACCAGTTGCTGGAGCTCAAGCTGATGAAGGACCAAGTACAGTTACTGTTTCAATAGCTGATGCTGGTGCTGCTAAAGTTGCAGTTATTAAAGTTGTTAAAGAAATTACTGGTTTAGGATTAAAAGAAGCTAAAGATATCGTTGATGCTAATGGAGTAGTAAAAGAAAATATTCCTACAGCTGAAGCTGATGAAATTAAAGCTAAGCTTGAAGAAGCTGGAGCTACTGTTGAAGTTAAATAATTATAGTACATTGAAAAGTTGGCATAGATGTCAACTTTTTTTGTCAATTAATATGATATTTAATAAAATAAATCATATAATCTTGACATGAATTTTATTCTTTGCTATCATGGAAGTAGCATAGGAAGTAATTTTTATTACAGTCGAAGTCAGCAATGACATTTGACAGTGTCTTAGAATTAAAAGTCACTAGACTCTATGCAAAATGTAATTTTTAGAGAAAGAAAACTCTATATGATAAGTTTATACATTTTTATATGTACTGATAATATATATATTTATGTATAATTAAACTCGGAAAAATATCTTTTTTTTAAAAAGATATTTTTTTTATTGACTTTCTCTCTTTTTTTTTTTATAATTGATTTATCAATAGTAGAGAGTACATCATTATTTAGTATTAATATTTATTTATTTTTATTTTATAATTTTTATGTACTTAAATCTTATCATAGCTATTGGTAATTACATTTTTTTAAAGATGGAAAACTTTGTAAAATTAGTGATGCTATTCAAACTGAAATGAAGCAGTTCTATCTTAGCGGGTAGAGGAATAGTTTCTAACAAACCGTTATCGATTGTTTATCAGACGATTGATAATCAAAAATTATTTATAGGTTGTAGTCTATCTATTTTTAGTTTTATAAACATATGAATTCATTGCGTATGTTTTTTTTCTTGTTTTTTTCTCTTATTATGATATAATCTTGTTATAAGATAGGAGGGGTATGATGAGTAAATATGATTTAGGTGTTAGTACTTCTAAAGTTTCTAAAATTGAAAAGAATAAATTATATATGGATACCACTAAATTTAAAAGTGTAGAAAAGAATATTAATAAAGAATTAGAAGCTATTCGTTCTTCTTTATTTAATATTAATACGATTCTTAATAAAGCTAGTAAGTTAGAAATAGTTAAAGGGAAAAGAGAAGAAATTTTTAAAGGATGGGCTAAAGTATCAAAATCTCAGGCTAATGTTACTTTAAAATTAAAAGAGAATTATCATGAAAAGTATATTGATGATCTTCAACAATATATATTGAAAATGTTAGATGAGCGTATTTCTGATATTGAAAATAGATTAAATAAGATATCTAATAATTAAGGAGTAATATATGAGTAGTATGGAAAATGATAATGAAATAAAGAAACTAGCTAAGAGTTTAAGAAAAGAGATTGATAGTTTAAAAGCTAATTTAGATAAATTTAAAGATGATGTTCATAAGATTGAAAATGGTGATGGTAAGAATCCTTATTGGAATGGAACTAATGCTTATTCTTGTGTATCTAAATCTTTAGAGCAAATTGATTATAATAAGAATTTAGTAAATAATTTAAATAAATGTGTCGAATATTTAGATTCTTTAGTAAAATAATAAATTTTTTATAAATTTTTGTTGACTTTTTAATACCTTTGTTGTATTATATGTTTCGAAAGGAAGAAAAATAAGTTGTTTTTAGCTGTTTTTCTTCTTCTTTTTTTTCTGGGTGATAAGATGGGGCAATATTTTGATAACGATCTTTTGCCAAGTATAATGATAAAAAGGGAAGTTTTTATTTTTGGCAAAAAATACTATTTTTATACCGATAATGGTGTATTTTCTAAAGACGGTTTGGACTTTGGCAGTAGACTTCTTCTAGAATCAATCCCGCTAGAAGAAGTTGGAGGCAATGTTCTTGATATGGGATGTGGTTATGGAGTATTTGGAATCATTCTAAATACTATTACGAATTGTTCTGTTGACATGGTTGATGTTAATCTTAGAGCTTTGCATTTAGCAGAGATGAATTCTTCTCTTAATCATTGTTCTAATGTTCAGATTTTTGAAAGTAATACGTATTCGAATATTCATTCTAAATATTCTTCCATTATTACCAATCCTCCAATTAGGGCTGGTAAAAAGATAGTCTATGATATAGTGATGAATGCTAAGAATTATCTTAATGAGAATGGAAATCTCTTTTTGGTTATTCGTAAAGAGCAGGGTGCTAAATCGCTAATAGTCGACTTAAAAAAAGTTTATACTGTTGATATACTTGAGAAGAAAAAAGGTTTTTATATTCTTAAATGTAGTTTTTAATTGACTTCTAATACGCTTTGTGGTATTAATAAAAACTGCAGCTTATCGAAGTATGTATTGAAATTATTGTGGGGTGAAAAATGTGTCTTATAAGATTGTAAAGAGTGGAGATTATAGGGAAAGAAGAAACTTTTCTAGAATTCGTGAATCTTATGAACTAAAAGATTTACTTGAAATTCAAAAGAAATCCTATAATTGGTTTATTGAAAAAGGTATTAAAGAAGTATTTGAAGATTTATTTCCAGTAGAAAATTTCTCTGGAACTTTATCTCTTGAATTTGGAGATTATCGTTTTGATGAACCTAAATATTCTATTAAAGAAAGTAAAGATCGTGAATCTACTTATTCAGCACCTTTAAGAGTAGAAGTTCGATTATTTAATCGTGAATCAGGAGAAGTTAAGGAACAAGAAATCTTTATGGGTGATATGCCTATTATGACTGATAGTGGTACCTTTGTTATTAATGGTGCAGAACGTGTTATTGTTTCTCAATTAGTTCGTTCTCCTAGTGTTTATTTTAATCATGAAATTGATAAAAATGGAAGAGAATTGATTACTTCTCAAATTATACCAAATCGTGGTACTTGGTTAGAATTTGAAGTTGATGCTCGTGATGTATTATATGTTAGAATTGATAGGACTAGAAAAGTTCCTATTACAACTCTACTTAGAGCATTTGGATTATCTAGTGATGATGAAATCTTAAAAATGTTCGGTGATGATGAATATTTAAAGAATACGATTTCTAAAGATTCAACTAAAAATACTGATGAAGCATTAATTGAAATCTATGAAAAATTAAGACCAGGAGAACCTGCTACTTTAGATTCTTCTAAGAACCAAATTATTACTCGATTCTTTGATGAATTTAGATATGATTTATCTAAAGTAGGACGTTATAAATTTAATAGAAAATTAAATGTATCTGAGAGACTTTTAAATCAAACTATAGCAGAAGATGTTGTTGTAGATGGAAAAGTTGTATTAGAAAAAGGTACTTTAATTACTAAGGCTAATTATAGTGAATTAACAGATGCTTTTAAAGCTGGATTTGGAATTAAAGAATCAAAAGTTAATGAAGAATTAGATTCTTTCAATAAAGTACAAATGATTAAAATTTGTGATCCAAGTGATAAAAAGAAAAAATTGGTTGTTATTGGAAATGATCAATCTGTAGATATTAAGAGACTTACTATTTCTGATGTTTATGCTAGTGTTTCCTATTATTTAAATTTATTACATGGTGTTGGAAATTATGATGAGATTGATCATTTAGGAAATAGACGTATTCGTCAAGTAGGAGAATTATTACAAAATCAATTTAGAATTGGTGTTTCTCGTATGGAGAGAGTAATTCGTGAAAGAATGACTACACAAGAGATGGAAGAAGTTACTCCTAAAACATTAATTAATATTAGACCTGTTACGGCAGCTATGAAAGAATTTTTTGGTAGTTCTCAATTATCTCAATTCATGGATCAAACGAATCCAATTGCTGAACTTACTAATAAAAGACGTTTATCTGCTTTAGGACCTGGTGGTTTATCAAGAGATAGAGCAGGTGTTGAAGTTCGTGACGTTAATGCTTCTCATTATGGTAGAATTTGTCCTATTGAGTCTCCTGAAGGACCAAATATCGGACTTATTACTTCTCTTGCTAGTTATGCAAAAATAGATGAATATGGATTTATTATGACTCCATATCGTAAAGTAGTTGATTCACAAATTACAGATGAAATTTGTTATTTAACTGCTGATGAAGAATTAGATTATATTATTTCACAATCTACTGTTGAGACTGATGAAAGTAATAAGATTATTGCTGAACAAGTTAATGCTCGTTTTAAAGGTGAAAATATCCTAGCAAAACCAGAACAAGTTGATTATATTGATGTTAGTCCTCAACAAGTTGTATCTATTACTACTAGTTGTATTCCATTCCTAGAACATGATGATGCTACTCGTGCTTTGATGGGTGCAAACATGCAACGTCAAGCAATGCCTCTTATTAAAACAGAAGCTCCTTTAGTTGGAACTGGTGTTGAGTTTATCGCAGCTAAAGATTCTGGAGTAGAAGTAATTGCTAAAAATGATGGTATCGTTGATTATGTAGATGCAAAGAAGATTATTGTTAATACAAAAGATGGAAAAGATACTTATTCTTTAGCTAACTTTGAATTAGCTAACTCTAGTATTTGTTCTCATCAAAGACCAATTGTTCATGTTGGAGATAAAGTTAAAGCAAATACTACAATTCTTGCTGATGGAAATTCTACTGATAAAGGAGAACTTGCTTTAGGTAAGAATATGACTGTTGCTTTCATGACATTTAATGGTTATAACTATGAAGATGCTGTTATATTAAATGAAAATCTTGTTAAAGATGATAAATATACTTCTCTACATCTTGAAGATTATGAGATGCAATGTAGAGAAACAAAATTAGGACCTGAAGAAATTACTAGAGATATTCCAAATGTTAGTGAAGAAGCTCGTCGTAACTTAGATGAAAATGGTATTGTTACTATTGGAACAGAAGTTAAAGAAGGAGATATCTTAGTAGGAAAGGTTACTCCAAAAGGAATGGCAGAACTTACATCTGAAGAGAAATTATTACATGCTATATTTGGAGAAAAGACTCGTGAAGTAAGAGATACTTCTCTACGTGTTCCACATGGTGGAGATGGTATTGTTCATGATATTAAGATTTATTCTAGAAAAGATAATGATGAATTGCCTGCTGGTGTTTCAAAAGTAATACGTGTTTATATTATTCAAAAACGTAAAATTCAAGTTGGAGATAAGATGTCTGGACGTCATGGTAACAAAGGTGTTATTTCTTTGATTCTTCCACAAGAAGATATGCCATATCTACCAGATGGTACTCCAGTTGATATCATGTTAAATCCACAAGGTGTTCCTTCTCGTATGAATTTTGGACAAATTCTAGAAATTCATATGGGAATGGCTTGTAAGAAGTTAGGGGTTCATGTTGCTACTCCAGTATTTGATGGAGCTCATATTTCTGATATTCAAGAAATGATGAAGGAAGCTGGTATGGACGAAGATGGTAAGACAGTTCTTTATGATGGTCGTACTGGTGAGCCATTTGATCATCGAATCTCTGTCGGTGTCATGTATATGATTAAATTACATCACATGGTTGATGATAAATTACATGCTCGTGCTACTGGACCATATTCTTTAGTTACTCAACAACCTCTTGGTGGTAAAGCTCAATTCGGTGGACAAAGATTTGGAGAGATGGAAGTTTGGGCATTATATGCATATGGTGCTGCTCATACGTTACAAGAAATCTTAACGGTTAAGTCAGATGATGTACTTGGACGTGTTAAGGTTTATGAATCAATTATTAAAGGTCAAGAAATTAATCAAGCAGGAGTTCCTGAATCATTCCGAGTATTGATGAAAGAATTCCAAGCATTAGGATTAGATGTTTCTATTGTTAATGATGAAGGAGAAACTTTACAATTAAAAGAAATTGAAGCTTCAGAAGAAAGAGAAGAAAATAGTACTTTCGATGAAATAGAAACTCCAAATTTGGTAATTAGTGAATCTGATAATGAATCCTTTGAAGAAGATATGGAAGACGATGAATTTGATGATGAGGATTATGATGTAGAAGAAGATGATAGTGATGATGAATTTTATGATGAGGAAGGAGCTGATTTTTAATGATAGATGTTAATAAATTTGAAGCTTTAAAAATTGGAATTGCATCTCCTGATAAAATTCGTGAATGGTCATATGGAGAAGTTAAAAAACCTGAAACTATTAATTATCGTACCTTAAGACCTGAAAGAGATGGACTATTTTGTGAAAAAATATTTGGACCAACTAAAGATTTTGAATGTGCTTGTGGTAAATACAAAAGAGTTCGTTATAAAAATATTGTATGTGATAGATGTGGGGTTGAAGTTACTCGTTCAAAAGTACGTCGTGAACGTATGGGGCATATTGAACTTGCAACTCCAGTATCTCATATCTGGTTTTTCAAGGGTGTTCCTTCTCGTATGGGATTAGTACTTGATATGAGTCCTAGAGATTTGGAAGAAGTACTTTACTTTGTTAGTTATGTTGTTATTGATAAAGGAAGTTCTCCTTTAGAGAATAAACAAACTTTATCTGAAAAAGAATACCGTGCTTACTACGAAAAATATGGAACTAGTTTTAAAGTAGGTATGGGTGCTGAAGCCATAAAGGAATTATTAAAGAAGATTGATCTTGAAAAAGAGATTACAGAAATTAAGAAAGAATTAGAGAATGCTCAAGGACAAAAAAGAACTCGTTTATTAAAAAGATTAGATGTACTTGATGCTTTCTATCAATCAGGAAATAAACCTGAATGGATGATTATGGATTGTATTCCTGTTATCCCTCCTGAATTACGTCCTATGATTCAATTAGATGGTGGTAGATTTGCTACTTCTGATTTAAATGATTTATATAGACGTGTTATTAATCGTAATAATCGTTTAAAGAAATTAATTGAT
>CADBSF010000059.1 GCA_902797265.1 uncultured Erysipelotrichaceae bacterium | reverse complement strand
GGAAGAACAGTTTTAAGTGCCATTGTTGCTATTCTTCCTGCACTATCATTATCAAAATGCAAATATATTTTTTCAATATTTTGATTCTGATTTAAATAGTAATTTAATGCTAGTGGTATCTTACTTTCATCTATTTTTTTAGCTGGTTGATAAACTCCTGCTAATGAAAGTAAGTTATCAT
Source organism: uncultured Erysipelotrichaceae bacterium (assembly GCA_902797265.1). Lineage (GTDB taxonomy): Bacteria > Bacillota_I > Bacilli_A > RF39 > UBA660 > UBA3789. The sequence continues at coordinate 2,317 of CADBSF010000059.1, read as the reverse complement.
TATACCACTCTTTATTATTTAATTTATTAATCGTTGCATATGATAATAAATCAATTGCACTTTCAAATATGTGTACTGTATTACTTTTTTCTATTGAATCTAATTTAAAAGAAAAAGCCTTATGACTTCCATAAGCGTCTTTCATATATCTGCTATCATTTGTTGCTCTTACTCCTGCATATCTAGGAATTTTATTTTTATCATATCCTACAAATACAACATTATGATTAGGCAAATCTTCATAGATTAAATGATTATCAATGCACTCACTAATAATATCTTTATCAATTCCACGACTTGCTAGATAGTTTATAACTCTATCCGTTGATTCTGATTTTTTAGGCAAAATAAGTCTTATATTTTGAACTTTTTTAGGTTGATGATATGTTATTGGTGGTCTATCTTTTGAATAACCTAAAATTGTTTCTACTGCCTGAATAAAGGAATAATCTCTGACTTGAATTAAATATTCTAGTGCAGTTTTACCTCCAATACCTCTTGAAAACCAATACCACATACCATTACTTATCTTTAAACTATCGTGCGTTCTAGTCATATAAGTTCCTCTACTAAAATGCACTAATTCGTCTGGCTCATAGTTTTGTAGATAAGTGAATAAGTCCATTTCTTTAGCCTTTTGTATTTCTTCAGGTTGATAATAAGCCATAATTTATTACCTACCTTTCCATATCTTTATTCTTACTTTTTTGTTCTTTTTTTAAGAAATCTATTGTAGTTTCTACACTACTTTCAAGTGCTTGATGAATACCACTATCTTCATCCATCCAACCTTGATATAATTCTTCAAGAGGATTTTCACTTTTATTAAGTGCTTTAATATCACTAATATCATATTGGTCACTTTCTGGATAAAATATTGAAACTAATTCTTCTTTCATTACTTTTTCATAAGATTTATCAATAATTTTTTCTGGTGGAAGTATTTTAACTTCTTCAATAAAACTAGCATATTCTAGTGATAATTTTTCATACAATTCTTTTCTTAATTTTTCTTCCATAATATCAATCCTTTCCATAAAATAAAAAAAGAGTGATGATAGTTTAAACTAAAATCACTCTTGAATCTATTTAATAATATCTAATCTTTTAAATAGGTAATAGGCTTCTTTCATGCCCTTAATAAACATCTCTTTTGATTCCAATACAGATAAATCAATCATTATCAATTCATAATCATAGAATAACAATATTTCTTCTGGCGATAATTTAACTTCTTTTCCATTATCCAACAAATCTTCTAATGCAGGAGATTTTTTTAATATTTCATGTTTTTGTTCTAGTAGTTCTTTATATTCTTGATTATGTTTTTTCATTTCAATTGTAACATCAGATAAGAATCTATCAAAATCATCTTCATCTATTCTTTCAAAAAAAGTATCATCAAATTCTTCCATAAGACACCTCCTTGAATACAATTTTATTTTATATAATTATTAATGACAATTGTGCGATTTATCTTTCATAATCTTTTTTGCATACTTGACTATCACTTACATCTTCTCCACCATCATCAACGATTTCTTTATCTTTTTCATTTAGATTTAGTTTAATGTTAAGTTCATCTAATCGTTTAGATTTAGTTTTTAATTCTTCCTCTTGTGGAAAAGGTTTTTCTATTTCTAACTTGGCATTTTCATAATTTTTTTTCGTATCTTCTAAATTATTTTTTGTATTAGATAATCTATTTTCAATACCATTTAATACATTATCAATACGAGTAATGTTTCCACTAGGGTCACTACCAAGTTCCACTTTATATGATAAATTATTTTTCATACCCATATAAAATTTTCTATCCATAGTATCAAAAGATAACATCATTTTAAAGCCTTTGTATTCTCCAACTTCTATTGGCTCTGGATTAGTCATTGATTTACATATTTCAATAATTTTTTCTCCGGATTCTTTTCTTTCTGTAAAAGTTTCTCCTTTAATAATCATCTTTACAAATGAATTATCTGGTGTTTCATTGGCTTTAAATACTTCTAAATCTTCTTTCATATCTTCAATTCTGTTTTCTAATCTTTTAATTTCATTTGGATAATATTTTATAACTTTATCTTCTAAATCATACTTATCACTTAAATAAGTTTGCTTTAATAGTTTTAGTTTTGCTACTTGTGTATCAAGTTCTGTTTTCTCAATAATATCTGGGTTACCGGCTGCAAGTGATTTAATTTCTGCATAAGATAACGCAGTTTCATCTATGTCTTCTGCAAATCTTACCGGAGTTTTAGAAGTCATTATTTGTGAAATAAATCTCTGTTTATTTTCTACTAACTGATATAAATATGCG
>CADBSF010000058.1 GCA_902797265.1 uncultured Erysipelotrichaceae bacterium | reverse complement strand
GAATTGATTAATTATAAAAAAATGAAAAAAATTTTAAACATGAAATAATTAATTTCAACGTACGCATTTTTTAGAGTACTAAAAAAAACTCTCTAAGCCTTATTTTATAAGACATAGGGAGTTTTTGCTTTCTTAAAACTGTCAAAGTCAGGATTTTATCAATTTTTTCCTCAAAAATCAATTTACCATTTAACAGTTTTTCAAACAAAAAATATATAGATTGATTTCTATATATTTTTATAATTATTTATCTCTTAACTCTGCATGATGATTAGAAACTACTTTATCAATAATTTTATTAAAAGATGTCATAACTTCTTCATCTGTTAAAGTTCTATCTATTCCATTAAATGTTAAACTAAAAGCAACACTCTTCTTATTAGAATCAATATTTTCTCCTACGTAAACATCAAATATATCAATATCTTGTAATGTTTTATCACTAGCTTTTTTGATTGTTTTAATAACTTCACTTACAGAAATATCCTTGTCTAAAATAAAGGCCATATCTTTACTAATACTTGGATATTTAAATGCTTCTTGATATTTTAATTTAGAAGTTTTTCCAATCACACTATTTAAATCAAATTCAAATACAAAAATATCTTTCTTTGTAATATTTGGATGTACTTTTCCTAAAATACCAATATTTTTTCCATCTAACACGATATTAGCAGATACTCCAGGATGAAGAGAAGTACAATTACTTCTAACAAAAGAATATCTTCCTCTATATCCCATGTAATCTAATAAATCTTCTAAAATACCTTTTACGATATAAAAATCTATCTTTATACTACCTTGCCAAGAATTATTCAAGTAATTTCCACTCATAAGTCCACATACTTTACTAACTTCATGATAATGACTATCATAAGTTTTACTGATTTCATAAATAGAAATATCTTTTACTCCTCGACTAACATTATAAGAATAAACATTCATTAAAGATGGAATAAGAGTAGTTCTTACAACACTTTTATCAACACTCATAGGATTTGGTAGAACAATAGGAGTTTTTTCTTCATAAACAAACTTTTGACTTTCTTCTGGACTAACTAAAGTATAAGTCTTAACTTCATTTAAACCATAACTTCTTAGTCTTCTAGATACCATCTTACGATATTTAACATCTCCAATATATTCTCCTCTTCTAATACTTACTTTAGGAAGAGACTCTTCTAAATTATTATAACCATAAAGTCTTCCAATCTCTTCTGCAATATCATTTACATTTGGATCAATATCAAGTCTTCTTTTTGGAACAGTTACCGTAAATGTATGATTTTTAAAAGTATAAGGAAAATCTAATCGTTTTAATTCTTTCTTCATATCTTCTTCAGAAATACTCATACCAAGAATTTTATCTACATCAATTGCTTGGAAAGTAAGAATTTTATCTTCATGATTTTCATTATCTTCTAATACATAACCATCATAAATCTCAGCTGATGCATATTTTTCTAGTAAATGACAAGCTCTCCTACTAGCCATTTCTGTGTATTCATAAGATAATCCTTTTCCATAACGAATAGAGGCTTCACTAGGAAGTTCTAATCTCTTTGCCGTATTTCTAATCGAAACAGAATCAAAAATAGCAGATTCAATTAAAATATTCTTTGTATTTTCATCTACCTCTGTATTTTCTCCTCCCATTACTCCAGCAATACATACAGGTTTCTTACCATCCGTAATAAGTAAATCATCACTAGTTAGAATTCTTTCTTTTCCATCTAAAGTAGTAATTTTTTCATTTTCTTTGGCATCTCTTACAACAATCTTATCACCAAGTTTATCTCTATCAAAGAAATGAAGAGGTTGTCCAAATTCAAGCATTACATAATTAGAAATATCAACAACATTATTAATACTTCTCATACCAGCAGCTTTTAATCTTTTCTTAATGAACTCAGGACTTTCTCCTATTTTAACATTTCTAACTTCTCTAGCCATATAATAACTACATTTTTTAGATTCTACTTTTAATTGAAATTTAATTTTATCTTTTAGTGTTTTAAAATCTAATTTAGGAAGTGTAACTTTTCGATTTAAGATACAAGCAATCTCATAAGCAAATCCTATATGGTAGTAACAATCATTATTACGATGTTTATGAATATCTAAATCATATAAAGTATCATCATAACCTAAATAAGTAATTGGATCTTCTCCAACAGGAGCTTTCTTATCTAATTCACAAATTCCTTTTTGATAATTTTCTTCTGTTTTTTCTTCTAATCCAAGTTCAAATAAAGCACATATCATTCCAAAAGATTCTACTCCACGAATCTTACTCTTTTTAATTTCAAAATCTCCTGGTAAAATAGCTCCTACTTGTGCAACAATTACTTTTAATCCTTTACGAACATTACTTGCTCCACAAACAATTTGTAATTGTTCTTTACCAATATCAACTTTACATACATGTAAATGGTCACTATCTGGATGATCACTTACTTCTAATATTTCTCCAATTACTAAATGAGAAATATGATGTGAATAAACTCCTTCTACATTTATACCAGCTTTGGTAATCTTAGAAGCAAGTTCATAAACATCTTGATCTTTTATATCAATGTAGTCTCCTACCCAATTTAAACTTATCATTCTTCATCCTCCCTATCGAAAGTTTTTACTTCTCTTAAATCTGTATTATAGAAAGTACGAATATCATTAATATCATATTTCATCATAGCTAGTCTTTCAGCCCCAAAACCGAAAGCAAAGCCACTCCATACACTAGGATCATATCCAGAGTTTCTTAATACATTAGGATGAACAACTCCAGCACCAACAACAGTTAACCAACCTGTATGTTTACAAACTCCACAACCTTTCCCACTACAATTAACACAAGTAATATCTACTTCAACAGATGGCTCAGTAAATTGATAATAGCTAGGTCGAAAACGAGTTTCAATATTAGAACCAAATAAACGTCTAAATAAAACATTCATCGTACCTTTCAAATCGGATAATGAAATATCTTTATCAACAAGTAATCCTTCTATCTGCATAAATTGATGAGAATGAGACGCATCATCATCATCTCTACGATACGTTTTCCCTGGACAAATCATACGAATAGGAACTTTTCCTTCTCCTTTTAACATCGTACGAACTTGAACAGGAGAAGTTTGACTACGAAGTAATATTTCTTCTCCATCAATATAAAAAGTATCTTGAGCATCTCTTGCTGGATGTCCTTTTGGAATATTTAATAATTCAAAATTATATCGATCTTCTTCTACTTCTGGTCCATCTACAACATCATATCCCATAGATAGAAAAACATCTTCTATTTCCTCAATTACTTTTTCTAATATATGAGGAGCTCCCATACTAACTTTTGTTGATGGAAGAGAAATATCAATTGCTTCTTTTTCTAATTTTAAATTTAACTCTTCTAATTCTAATTCTTTTCTTTTCTTTTCATAGAAATCATTAAATTCATTTCTTAACTCATTTACTTTCATTCCAAATGCTTTCTTCTCTTCATTTAGAACATTTTTAATTTCGCTATTTAATTCTGTAATAAGACCTTTTTTTCCTAAATATTTAATTTTTAAATCATTTAAAGTCTTATTATCATAATTACCAGTCAAATCTTTATCAAGAGATTTTTTAATTTCTAATAACTTTTTATTCTCCATATCATATTCTCCTTTTCAATTCACCTAATCTTTTCATTTTCACTATACTATGATGATTTCTATTATTCTTATCATATAATATAGCATCCATTCCATAAGACTTAGGTCCAATATAATCTTTTTCTAAATTATCACCAACAAATATTACATCTTCATAGGAATATCCACCCTTTGCAGCCATATAAGCTTCTCGATGTGGTTTTAAGTATTCTTCTCCAGAAATTACTTGATCAAAATAATCTAATAATTCTGCTCTTTTTAATCGTTCTAATTGAGGAGTACGAAACCAATTCGTAAGAACAACTAAACTTTTATCATGAATAGCAAGTTGCTCAAGCATCGAATAAACACCATTTTCTTGTTTTTGTGGAATACTAGCGACAATATCATTCCAATCATCTACCATAGAAGGAGTAAATTCTAATCCACTACGAGTTGTTAAGAATTTACTTAAACTATTTCTATCGTATTGATGAAATTCTTTTTCATACTCATCCAGATATTTATAAACTAAATTATTGTAAAATAACATTCCTTCTTCACCAAATAATCTGGTAAAATAATTCATCAAGTTTGTAAAATCAGCTGTTAATAAAGTTCCATCTAAATCAAATATAATTCTTTTCTTTTCCATATTAAATTCCCCCAAAAAAATAACTATAAATATAAGGACGAATAAATCCGTGGTACCACCTTATTTTATAGTTATTACTATACACTCTAATCTTTTAACGCAAGATATACGCTTATTATATAAGAACTCCAATGGCGAATTCATAAACTATTATTAACTATTTCCACCAACCATAGTCTCTCTATCAATAAATTGCTTATTACTACTCCAATTTCAAAGTCGATATTTGTATTATAAATCAATAATAGGATTATTTCAAGTATTTTTAACAAATCTTCGTTCTATAAACTATCAATTTCTTCTTTTGATAATCCCGTTACTTTCATAATTTCTTCTATTTTCATTCCTAACTCTAGTAAATTCTTAGCAACTTCTCTTCTACCAGATTTTTCTCCTTTTTCGAAGCCTTGTTTTTCT
>CADBSF010000057.1 GCA_902797265.1 uncultured Erysipelotrichaceae bacterium | reverse complement strand
TATTATGATGGAAAGATAGTCGCGACAACTTCTCCTTTACCTGAAGTACCAACTGGAGTAGAATATTTATATGAAGCAAAAGAGTTTGTTGATGATTTAGGTCGTAAGTATTGTATCTTAAAGTGGATGAGAGAAACAAGTTAATAAGAGGCGACGGTTATGAAAAAAACAAAATTACTAATAAATAATATGATAAAGAAAGATAGAAAATTACTATGGATAATCCCAGGGATTATCCTAGTAATCATTCTTATCATGATTCTATTTGGAGGAAAAGCATCTAAATTAGAAAAAGATTTATTATTAGAACAAAGTGAAAATATGATGGTATATATGGATTCTATTGTAAAAAGTGATGAGAAAGATTTAGATAGTTATATTTTATATGCATTAGAATATGCCTATAATGAAGATAATAAAGAATCATTAACATGTAAAGAAATTAAAAAGTATATAGAAACTATTTTTGATAAGAATGTCTCAGTAAAAGATATTAATAATATGGGAGTTACTCCTCTATTAATGGATAAAGGAGTTGTCCATATGCCAGATCAAGAATCTTATCAAATTAGTAGAGATAATATAACACAAAGACAAATTGCAACTATTCCGATTGTTACTTATCAATTAAAATCTATTAAGAAAAAAAGAAATAAATTTACAGTAAATTATACAGAATCTACAATAGAAAATCCATATGAAATACTAAATTATTATAGTGATTTAAATAATGATAATACATCTAAGAAAAAGAGTAAAAAGAAAGAAGAAACTTATGATACTTCAAAGATAATGAACTATTTAAAAGGAAAAGGAAAAATCAAAGATGTAAAATTAGCTGTCAATGATAAAGTAGTAAAGGCAAAAGGAAAAGTAACCAATAAAAATGTTACAGTTACTTATATTTTAAAAGGTACACAATTTAAAATATCTAAGGTAAAATAACTCTTTATACTTGACATGGTATTTACAAATTAAATGAATGATGTTATAATAATCGACTAAAAAGGAAGCGATTATTATGCGTAAAGAATATCAAATAAAAAAACCAACTCTAGCATCAAAAGAAGAAGAAATAACTCAATCTTTTAATGATAATAGTAGTAAAAGAAAAGAGAAAACAAAAGATAAAACAAAGAAAAAGAAGAAAAAGACTTTTTCAATATTTATGAATATCCTTTTTACTTTTATCATTATACTATTATTTTTAGTAGCGATAGATGTCCTATTAGTATCTAAATTAGAAATTGGTCCTTTTCTAGCAATCCAAACAAAAACCTATCAAGATGGAGGAACAAAAGAGTATACAGGTATTGGTTATAAAGTCATTAAGTATCATCAAACACAAGGAAGAAGAGATACCGTACTTGGAAATTGGTCATTAGAATACAATACCGATCCAATTATGATAGATGATATTGATTTATCTATTGAATGGAATGATAATAAAGAACAAACTTATAGTAGTTATATAAATGAATATGTAAAAATTAATTCTACTTTATTAGAAGTAGATAAAGAAAATAGAAAAATCACTTTAGGTTATAATGATGATGGAGAAAAATATTCATTAGAAATCATATGTGATGTAGTAAAAGATCAAAAGAAGTTTTCTACTTTATCTTTAGGAAAACCAGCTACGATAATGGGAACAATTACTGACATGAAAGATAAAGATGAAACGAATCCAAACAGGATTTACTTAAAAAATTGTTTAGTAGAACAATAGAATGCAAAAAAGCATTCTATTTCTTTGATTTATAACGGATTTATGCTATAATAAAGAAAGTAAAAAGAAAGGAGTTTACCCTTTATGAAAGATAAATTATCAAAAGAAGAAGTATATCATGTTGCCAATCTTGCTAGAATTTCATTAACGGATGAAGAAGTAAAAAAATATCAAATTCAATTAAAACAAATATTAGATGATGTGGAAAAAATTAATAACGTAAAAGGTTATGATGACGATATTTTAATTGCTTGTTGGGAAGAGAATACTTCTTTAAGAAAAGATGAAATAGGAGAAATGTTAAATCCAAAAGAAGTATTAGAAAATGCTCCTCATCATTCAGGAAATTATATTGCCGTACCAATAGTAATTAATGGAGGAGAAGGTGCCTAATGAAGTATTTAGATAAAAAGATAGAAGAAATTCATAAATTATTAAAAGAAAAGAAAATTAAACCAATTGATTTAGTAGAAGAAGCTTTTCAAAATATTGAAAATAGTGATTGTAACAGTTATATTACTTTAAATAAAGAAGAAGCTAGAAATGTTGCGAAAGAATTAGAAAAAATAGAAGTAGAGGATAATTTATTATTTGGACTTCCTATCGCAATCAAAGATAATATTGTAACAAAAGGATTAAGAACAACTTGTGCCTCTCATATTTTAGATAATTTTATACCAATTTATGATGCAACAGTAATTGAAAAAATTAAAAAGAATCATATGATTATCATTGGAAAAACCAATATGGATGAATTTGCAATGGGTTCTTCTTCTAGAACTTCTTATTTTGGTGCTCCTACAAATCCATGGAATAAAGAAAAAATATCAGGTGGCTCATCAGGAGGCTCAGCATCTACCATATCCGCTCGAGATGTATTATTTGCTCTAGGAAGTGATACAGGAGGATCCATTCGTCAACCTGCATCTTATACAGGAATAGTAGGAATGAAACCAACTTATGGAAGAATTTCTAGATATGGATTAATTGCTTTTGCATCTAGTCTAGATCAAATAGGTCCTATGACAAAAAATGTATATGAAAATGCATTATTATTAAATATATTGGTAGGAAAAGATGAAAAAGACTTAACTTCTGTAAATAGAGAAGAAGAAGATTTCACTAGATTCATAGGAAAAAATATTAAAGGTCTAAAAATAGGAGTTCCTAATTATTTCATGAGTGATATTGTAAGTAAAGATATTAAAAATAAAGTAAAAGAGATTATTAAGGTATTAGAAGAAAATGGAGCAACCGTAGATTTTATTGATATTAAATATTTAGAAAATGCAGTTACTTTATATCAAATAATTGCGATGGGAGAAGCTAGTTCTAACTTAGCTCGTTTTGATGGTATTAGATATGGTCACTCTATTAAAGATCCAAAAGATATAGATGATTTATACTTTAGAACAAGAAGTGAAGGTTTTGGAGAAGAAGTAAAAAGAAGAATTATGGTTGGATCTTATCTTTTAAGTGGAGAAAATGCCAAGATTTATTACAATAAAGCATTATCTATTCGAGATGATATGAGAAAAGAATTTAAGAATGCTTTTCAAAAATATGATTTATTAATTGGACCAACAACGACAACAACAGCCTACAATCTATCTGATTCAATGGATGATCCATTAAAAAGTTTCTTAGATGACGTATTAGTAAATCCAGTTAATATGGCAGGACTTCCAGGACTTAACTTACCAATTGGTTTTGATAAGGAACATATGCCAATAGGAATGCAAATTATTGGAAACTCTTTTGAAGAAGCAAAAATCTATCAACTAGCAGCTTTCTTAGAGAAAAAATTAAAATTAGAATTAGATCCAAATAGAGGTGAGAAAAATGTCTAACTATATTCCAACAATAGGTGTAGAAGTACACTTAGAATTAAAAACAAAAACAAAGATTTTCTCAAACTCAATGAATGGTTATGGAGAAATGGCAAATTCTCTAACAAATGTAGTTGATTTAGGTTATCCAGGGACATTACCAACCTTAAATGAAGAAGTAATTAAGTTAGGAATCAAAGCCGCAACTATTTTAAATTGTAACATTAGAAAAGTTATGCATTTTGATAGAAAAAATTATTTTTATCCAGATAATCCTAAAAATTATCAAATAACACAAGCAAGAACACCTATAGGATATGATGGTTATGTAGAAATAACTTTAGAGAATCAAGAAAAGAAAAAAATCTATATTGAAGAAATGCATATCGAAGAAGATACTTGTAAAAGTGCCCATAGAGGAGAAAAAACTCTATTAGATTTTAATAGAGCAGGAGTTCCTTTAATTGAAATTGTAACAAAACCATGTATTTCCAGTGGAGAAGAAGTTAAATTATATTTAGAAAAATTAAGAGAATTATTATCTTTTGGAGATATTAGTGATTGTAAAATAGAAGAAGGATCCATGAGAGCAGATGTAAATGTATCATTAAGAAAAAAAGAATCAGATCCTCTTGGAACTAAAGTAGAAATTAAAAATATTGGTTCTATTTCTAATGCCAAATTAGGAGTAGAAAAAGAAATCAAAAGACAGACAAAAATCTATGATAATAAGGAAACAATAAAACCACAAACAAGAAGATTTGATGATAAGAAAAATGATACGATACTTATGAGAGTAAAAGAAACAGGAAATGATTATCGTTATTTTCCAGAACCAGATATTCCTTTTGTAGTATTAACCGATGAGATGATTGAATCTTGTCGAAAAGAAATTCCAATGTTACCAGATGAAAGAAGACAAATCTACAAAGAAAAAGGAATCTTAGAGATTAATGTGAATAAATTAGTACAAAACAGAAGCTTAAGTGATTACTTAAATACTCTTTTGGAAGAAAAAATAGATTTTAAAATAGCTAGTAATCTATTATTAGGAGATATTTCTGCTTATTTAAATAAAAAAGAAAAGACGATACAAGAAACAACTCTTACGAAGAAAAGATTTGTAGAATTAGTACATTTATTAGAAAATAATACATTGACTAGTAAAAATTTAAAAGAAATGATAGAAGATATTCTAGAAAAAGAAGACTCTATTGAAAAAATTATGAAAGAAAAGAATATTGAAAATATTACAGATGATACAGAAATTAGAAAAGTAATTAAAACAATTATTAGTAATAATCCTGAAAGTGTAGAAGATTATAAAAATGGTCATGATAGAGCAATCAAATATTTAATGGGACAAGTAATGAAAGAAACAAAAGGTAAAGTAAATCCTAAAATGACGATGGATATTTTATTAGAAGAATTAAAATAATTCTAAGTTGAAAAAGAAAGGTCCATAGTGTATAATAAAAATATAATAGGATGTGAATAAAATGAAATCAAAAAAGAAGTATATAATAGCGATTATAGCTGTATTTTTACTCATTCTAATCGTAATGGGATTTCTATGGCTAAAGAATGCTTTTTATCCTAATGAGTCTACAGTAATCTATGGAAATAGACTAGATGGAAGAAGCAAAGTAGAAATTAAAGAGGAAACAAAAAAACAAATTCAAGAAAAAGTTGCTGAACAAACAACGAAATGTACAGTAAGAATCGCAGGAAGAATTATCAATATTACAATGACAATGAAAGATGGTATCTCAAGAGATGATGCAAAAAATATATCAAACTCCATCTTAGAAAATTTTAGTGATGAAGAAAAAGGATATTATGATATTCAATTTTTGATTAGTCATGAGACGAATAATCAAGAATTTCCAATTATAGGTTATAAACATCATACGAAACCAAGTATTAATTGGACAAAAGACAGGACGGCTGGTTAAAATGAAAAAAAGATTATTAATCATATTACCCATTATCATTGCGGCAGTAACATTTGTATTTGTCTATCGATATTATAATAAAGAAGATAATACAACGACATTAACATTAAAAGAAAAAAGATGGGTAGCAGATAATAAAGAACAGACTTTTGACTTTGAAATAGTAAATGATTACCCCTTATTTGGAACGAATGGAGAAGGAGTAATCTTTGACTTTATCAAAGACTTTGAAGATAAAATAGGAATTGAATTTAATAAAATTCCTTATCTAAAAACATCAACACCTATCTCTAGTGATTATCGAATAGAAATATTAAATAACGATGCTAAATTAACAGATAAAAATCTATTTTTATTTTATGATAACTATGTAGCAGTAGGAAAAACTTATCAAAGAATTAATCATATTAGAGATATGAAGAATATTACTTTTGGAGTATTAGAACAAGATTTAGAAGAAATAAGTTTCTATCTAAAAGGAGGAACAAACTTATCTTT
>CADBSF010000056.1 GCA_902797265.1 uncultured Erysipelotrichaceae bacterium | reverse complement strand
TGAATCTTAGAAACTCCTGTAATATTTACCGTTTGTGAAAGAATGGCATACCCAATACTGATAACCATTATTAATAAAATAGAAATTATAACTTTTAATTTGATATTTTTCTGTCTAAGATTCATATTCTCACATCCTATATTATTCTAATATTATTATAAACAAAAGTAGAAATCAAATCAACAAAAAAGCTAATAAACTTTTTTCATTCATTAGCTATTTTTTCTTTAAATTCTTCTTCTGTCCAGATAGGAATATTTAATTTCTGTGCTTTCTCATATTTACTTCCAGGATTCTTTCCTACAATTACAGCTGCTGTTTTTTTAGATACGGAACTTGATGCTTTTCCACCTAAATTTTCTATTATTTCCTCAGCTTCTTCTCTTGTGAATATTTCTAATGTTCCTGTTAAAACAAAAGTTTTTCCACTAAATTCTGTGGATTCTTTTATTACTGGACCTAAGTAAGTCATATTACATCCTAATTTCATTAATTTTTCTATCGTAGATTTATTATTTTCTTCATTAAAATAATCAATAATGCTTTGAGCAATAATATTACCAATATCTGGAATGATTACTAATTCTTCAAATGAAGCATTTTTTAAATCATCCATGGTATGAAAATTCATTGCTAGTACCTTAGCCGTTTTACTTCCAACATTAGGAATTCCTAAAGCAAAGATTAATTTTTCAAGAGAATTCTCTTTACTTTTTTCAATTGCTTCTAATAAATTACTGATTGATTTTTCTCCAAATCCTTCTAATCGAATTAATTCTTTTTTATGATTTTTTAAATGATAAATATCAGCAATTTCTTTAATAAATCCAAAGTTATAGAAATCTTCTATAATTCTATCTCCTAAACCATCTATATTCATGGCATCACGAGAAGAGAAATGAATTAATCCTTCTATATGTCTTGCAGGACATTTGTTATTAGGACAATAATAATCTACTTGTCCTTCTTTCTTAATTAATTTTGTATTGCACATAGGACAATTAGTGATCATAACAAAATCTTTTTCTTTTCCTGTTCGTCTTGCTTCAATTCTTTCTACAACTTCTGGAATTACATCTCCTGCTTTTCTTATGGATACAATATCTCCTATTTTTAAATCTTTTTCTTTGACATAATCTTCATTATGAAGAGTAGCACGAGATATCGTTGAACCAGCAACAATTACTGGTTCTAATACGGCATTTGGTGTTATTTGACCAGTTCTTCCTACTGTAAAAATAATATCTGTTAATTTGGTTAAAACAATTTCAGCAGGAAATTTATATGCTGTTGCCCACTTTGGATATTTTGCAGTAAATCCAAGTGTTTGTTGTTGTCTTATATCATTTACTTTTACTACTACACCATCAATATCATATGGAAGAGATGGCCTTATTTTTCCTTTTTCTTCAATAAATTCTATTACTTCTTCTATTGAATTTACTAAACGATTATTGGGATTAATTTTAAAACCCAATTCTTTCATATAATTGATTGCTTCTTCATGGGTATTTAATCCATAATCTAGTGGATTGGGTAAATGATAGATAAAATTATCTAATTTCCTAGTTGCGGCTATTTTAGAATCTAATTGACGAATAGATCCTGCTGCGGCATTTCTACAATTTTGTAGAAGTGGTTCATTGTTTTCTTTTCTTTTTTCATTGATTTCTTCTAATGTCTTTTTATTCATGAAGATTTCTCCACGAACTTCAATATCTACTGGTTTTTTTAATTTTAAAGGAATTACTTTGATTGTTTTTACATTATGAGTAATATCTTCTCCTACTACTCCATCTCCACGAGTTGCGCCTCTTACTAATTTTCCTTTTTCATATAATAAAGATACTGATAATCCATCTATTTTTAATTCACACATATATTGTGGATGAATTCCTTCTTTTTTAATTCTTTCATCAAATGCAACTAATTCACTTTCTGAGAATACATCACTTAAAGACATCATTGGAATTTTATGTGTTACTTTTTCAAATCCTTCTATTATCTTTCCCCCTGCATGTTGTGTAGGGGAATCTTCTCTTATCCATTCAGGATGCATTTCTTCTATTTCGATTAACTCTCTTAAATATTTGTCATATTCTTGATCAGTAATAGTTGGATTATCTAAAGTATGATAGTTATAATCTGCTTCATTTACAATATCAATTAGTTCATTCATTCTTTCTTGCATTTTTTATCACCTAAGAATAGTATATCATTATTACAAAAGAAAACAAAGATTTCTCTTTGCTTTAATTCCATAAATTATTTGGATATTCATTATTATCTACTAATTCTTTTAATGACTTTTTAACATAATCAGCATCTTCTTTATAAGTTACTCCATACCATGTTGCAGTTGTTTTTAAAGCTGTTACTGTTGCATAATTTTCTTTAATTGCTCGGAATAATACTTCTGGTATTAAGTATTCACATTTTTCTAAATTATCTAGGTTATTATCAAAGAATTCTTTAAAATGATCTTCAATATATTCAAAAATACTAGGTGTAAATAGAAGCATATTCATTGAAACAGTATCATCTTCTCTTACTTCAAAAGGTGCTGATCCATCTAATGGAGATGCAATATATTTATCTTCTACTTTTTCAATAGAACTTTCTAGAATCGATACTAATTTATCATTTTCTACTTCACATACTCCTCGTTTTACAGATCCATTTTCTGTTATCGTATTTTTTACTAAATATCCTACCATTCCATAAGAATATGGTTTTTCTTCTGTAACTTGTTTTAAGAACTCTGCTCCTTTTATAAAAGCATCTCTTCCATAAAAATCATCTGCATTAATAATCATGAATGGTTCATGAACTTTTTCTTTACAACAAAGAATAGCATGAGCTGTTCCTAAAGGTTTTACTCTATCTTCTGGTAAATGATATCCTTCTGGAATATTATCATTTTTTTGAAAACAATATTCTACATGAATATGAGGTTCTACTCTTTTTCCAATTGTTTCTTTAAAAATGTCATAGTTTTCTTCTTTAATTAAAAATACAATTTTATTAAATCCTGCTTTAATTGCGTCATATACTGAATAATCTATGATGAATTCTTCATTTGGTCCTAATGGGGTAATTTGTTTTAATCCACCGAAACGACTTCCCATTCCAGCCGCTAAGATTACTAAAGTAATATCGTTATTCATAAATAATCTCCTTTCTATACTACTTTTGATAATTTTTTATGATTTTTCATTAATTTTTTAATTCCATAAGGATGTTTAAAAGCTACACTAACAAGAGTATTAGTTACTTCTAATACTTTACCTGCTCCAAAAGTCTCATGATAGACAAAATCTCCTACTTGATAGTCTACTTCTTCTTCATTAAACATTTCTCCTACTTCTATTTTTTTCTCTTCTTTCTTCTCTTCCTCCTCCATTTCTAATAAATCTTTACTTATTTCTCCTAAAAATCTACTAGAAGGATTAATCTGTTCATTTCCAAAAAGAGTCCTTCTTCTAGCATTAATTAAATATAAATCATCTTTTGCTCTGGTTAAGGCTACATACATTAATCTTCTTTCTTCTTCTATTTCAGAGTTTTCCATTAAGGAATTCATATGAGGAAAGATTCCTTCTTCTAGACCTATTACAAAAACATGATTAAATTCCAATCCTTTTACTGAATGAACTGTCATTAAACTAATTCGATTGGGATCATTTCTATATTCTTCTACATCACTTACTAAACTTGTTTCTAATAAGAAATCTTCTAGAGATATTAATCCTTCTCTTTCTTCAAAGTCTTTTGTAATTGATTTAAATTCTTCTAGGTTTTCTAATCTTACTTCTGCTTCTAGTGTTTTTTCACTTTCTAATTCTTGTCTTAATCCTGATGCATCTAATACTTTATCAATTAATTCCGTTAATGTTAAATCTTCTTGTATGATTTTTAATTTTTCAATGATATTTTTAAATTCTAATTCTTTACCAGAAGTAATAGCGTCATATATACTTATGTTTTCTTCGTCTGCTTTTTTCGTTAAATTTTCAATTGTTTTAAGACCAATTCCTCTTTTTGGAGTATTAATAACTCTTAATAGAGAAACATTATCTTTCCTATTATGAATTAATCTTAAATAAGCAAGTAAATCTTTTATTTCACGTCTAGAGTAGAAATTAATACTACCTACTACTCGATATGGTAAGTTTTCTTTTAACATTTCTTCTTCTATTACACGTGATTGGGCATTCGTTCTATATAATACGGCAATATCTTTATAATCTACTCCTTGATTTATTAAGTTTATAATTTTTTTGGCAACATAGCTAGCTTCATCTTTTTCATTGAATGCTCGGTAGTACTTAATTTTTTCTCCTATTCCACGTGCTGTCCAAAGATTCTTTTCTTTTTTCATTTTATTGTTTTTAATAACTTGATTAGCGGCATCTAATATAGTACTTGTTGAACGATAATTTTGTTCTAATAGAATCGTTTTAGCATCTTTATAATCTTTTTCAAAGTTTAAGATATTTTTGAAATTTGCTCCTCTAAAACTATAAATACTTTGGGAATCATCTCCTACACAAGTAATCTTTCGATTTTTTTCACTTAATAGTTTTGTTAATATATATTGTGCTTCATTGGTATCTTGATACTCATCTATTAATATATATTGATATAAGTCTTGATACTTTTCTAAAATATCTGGATATTTTTTAAATAAGCGAATGGGAAGTAATAATAAATCATCAAAATCTACTGAATTATTTTTATATAATTTATCTTCATATTTCTCATAGATTTCTTTTACTACTTTTTCATATTCACTAACCGCATATCTTTCATACATAGATGGAGTTGTCATTTCATTTTTACAACTACTGATACTATTACGAATCGCTCTTGGATTATAGTTTTTTGGATCATATCCCATATCTTTAATGATCTTTTTTACAACTGTTAAGCTATCATCACTATCCATAATCACAAAGTTTCTATCATAACCAAGTACAGAAAAGTTTTCTTTTAATAATTTTAATCCAAAACTATGAAAGGTAGATACTTGTAATTTTTTTGTATCATCTCCAATTTGTCTAAATAATCTTTCTTTCATTTCTTTCGCAGCTTTATTTGTAAAAGTAATTGCTAGAATGTTATAAGGACTTACATGACATTCTTCTATTAAATAAGCAATCTTTGTAGTTAGTGTTTTTGTTTTTCCAGCACCAGCTCCTGCTATAATTAAAAGAGGTCCTTCATTATATAAAACAGCTTCTTTCTGTTTATCATTTAATTCTGTTAATTCCATTTTTCCACTTCCTGTCATATTCCATATTTCTTTCTTTATGATAGCATATTGGAGTTGAACATTCAATATTAAGGAAGAAAAAAAACGTTAGTAAATTATCTAACGTTTCCATATCCATAAAGGGCTTGTAATTCAATAAATCTTTCTTGCTCTCTTGCTCTTTCTTGTCTTCTAATTTCTTCTAATTTATCTTTTTCTTTTTGTTCTTTTAACATTCTAAGTAGTAATTTATAATCATCTACTGTTAAAGATTGTTCTATTTTATCTACTACAGGATCAGTTTTTTTCTTAGCTTCTATCACAACAGGTTGTTTATAAGGAGGTACCATTTCTGTTGGTTTTTCTTCTACAACTGATTCTTCTTTTATCTCTTTTGGTTCTTCAAAAGAAATAGCATTTTGTTCTAATAACATTCTATCAAAATCCGTTATTTCTTTTCCATTATTAGAAATCATAGTATCTTCCATAAAGATTGGTTCTTTTTTCTTATTATCTTCTTCAATAATAATTGACTGATTGGTAATGGTATTATTATTATTATTATTACTATAGAATTCTGTTAGAGTTGTTGGTTTTATTATTGTATTATTCTTTTCTTTCTTCTTCATTGTTGAATAAATCATTTTTGGAGTATCAACTGGAATAAAATTCTCTGGTAATACTCTTTCTTTTTCTTTTACCACAACTTTTTTTACTTTTTGTTTCTCATCTTTCTTAATATAACTTAAAATAATCTTATATAATACTAAGTAGATAATCCAAACAATAAATAATAAACTTGATAATTCAATTAAAGCAGATGCTTTTTTATTACCATAAACAGAACTTTGAGTGAAGACATCTAGATTATTTTTATTAATAACTCCTAGTATTAAGAATAACAAGTAATGCATAATCACATACACAATGATATTTATTTTTCTTATGATTTCACTTGTCTTAGAACGAAATAAACTAACTCCTAATATTATATTTGTAGTAATAATTGCGGCAAGATAAATTGCTAGATTTGGAAAGTAAACAGCAATAAAGAAATTATTCATCATATAATCAAATATATTAACAAGTGATGAATGATAAGTAATTATTACAAATAATAGAATGAAGACTGAGCATCCTATATATATCATTTTATTACGTTTTTTTGATTTTTTATCTGATGTTAGGTATAAGAATCCTAAAAATAGAAATCCAATTAATAAAACGATATGTAAGATAGAACTTACGGATACATTAAATAGAATCCCTATCTTATCTATGAATGACATTTTACTCATATCTTCAACCCCCTTTATTATTTTATTCTTCTATATTAATTAATTCTGCAATATAAATCGTTTGTGTTGTTGAACTTGTATTTGTACAAGTAATTAATGTTAATGTTGTTTTATCATAATTTCTATAAATGGCTATCTTACCAACTTTTGGTTGGGTATAGATATTTACAATACGATAAACATATTTTTTATTTTTATAAGTAACATAAGCTGTATCATTTATTTCTAGTTTATATAAATCATTGAAAAATGCTTTCCATCCTGTTCCTGAATGTCCGGCTAGTATTAAGTTTCCTTTATCTGTTGTTGGATAATTGGAACCTTCTACTACTAAGATGTTTTTTTCTACATCATTTTCTGGTGAACGAATATCTAAAAAACCTTTCATTAAATTAATTTTAGGAATATTTAAGTATCCAATATATTCGTTTGAGATTTCTTCTGGAAGTTCTTCTTCTTTAATTTCTTCTCTTGTTAATTCTTCCTCATTAATCTCATTTTTTTCTTCCTTTTTATCTTTTTCTTCTTTTGGAACAATTTCATTTCCATTATAGAAGACATTTGCCATATAATCATAAGCTACTATTTTTTTTGCTTCAATATAATTATATGAAAGAAAGAACCCTCCGACTAATGTAATTAAAGCACCAACGGTTGCTGTTACATGGGGAGAAGTTCTTTTGTTATTATTATGCATGTTTTTTATTTTTTAAGATATATTCGATTCCTACTCCAGAAATAACAATTCCTGCTAATAACATAAGAATTGATCCTGTTGAAGCTGTATTAGGAACGATAACTTCTTTTGCATTTACCATAATGATTTGATGTGATAAATGACTATCATCAATTGTAAATGATACTTTTTCAGTACTTCTCATATATCCACTTGGAGCACTTTCTTCTTCTACTGTATAAGTACCATCTTTTAAATCTGTTAATACATAAGAACTAGTTGTAGAAGTAAATCTTGCAACTTCTGCTCCAGCTGAATTTCTAACTACTAGAACTGCTCCAGCTAATGGACTGTTAGTAGCTTGATCAACTTTTGTAATATTAACAACTACTTTCTTAGGTGCATTTTCAAATGTAATATTAATATCTTTATTTGTATCTGAAATTGTAAATTTAGTTTCATTTGTGTTTAATAAATATCCAGTAGGTGCAGCTGTTTCTTTTAATGTATAAGATCCATTTGCTAAGTTTCTAATGATATGCGCATTTGTTGTTGATGTCCAAGTAGTAACTTCTTTTCCTTGACCATCTAATAATACAAAGTTTGCTCCAGCAATTGGTTGTTTTGTATTTGTATCAACTTTTGTAATAGATACTTTAGATGATGAAATATTTAATGTTATTTCACTACTTACTTCTTTTTCTTGTTTTTGTAAGTAAGTTACATGTTGCATATCAGTATTAGCAGGTTTATATTCGTAAGCTGTATATTGAGCTACTCCTTTACCTGTTGCTGTTACTTTGATAGATGAAGTAATATCTTTCATATTAGCAGCTTTTACTTTTACTTTAAATACATCTGAACTATTTACTGTAAAAGCTCCTGTATAATTCATATCAACACCATTTTTGTTGATAATTGTTTCACTTGGTGCATTTGTTAAAGTAACTGTATAACTAGATAAGTTACTAATTTCTGATGCTTTAATATCACTTGAAGTATAATATCCATCTTTTAATGCCATATTAGTATCATTGGTATAAAGTGTTAATTTCGTATCAGTAGTAGTAACAGCATCATTTCTATGAGCGATACCTTCTTCTACTAATTGTTTTACATATTGTCTTAATCCATAGCTGTCAGAACCTGTTTCTTTGAAACGTTCTCCTAAGTTTGTACTTCCTGTTGTTTTATCTAAATACCACCAAATAGCTGTTTGCGTAATATAGTAGTCCTTATCTTTATCGCCAGTAATATTCTTATATGGATAACCATTTTTTAAGATATGAACAATACCTCCATTGATTACAGAACCACTTGTTACTCTAGTTGCAGATACGTTTGTAGCAGTTGTTTTATGAATATTTAAACAATATAAATATTCACCTGCTGTTGTTACTTTATAAGAGAATGATACTCCTCCTATATAATCATGTTGTACTTTTGTTGCTGTTCCAATTTGAATTGTATCAGTATTTGCACTAACATTTCTTACTGATGCTGCAAATGTTACAGCTACTAATAATAATAAAAATAAGATTTTTATCCCTTTACGGATTGCTTTCATTTACTAATTCCCCCTCACTAAATGTGCCATTATTATATCACAGTTGTTCGATTTTTGCAAGAAAAATCTTTATTATTCATTATTTTTATTGTTCGAATCCTCATTTACTGCAAATTCAGCTACTATATTATCACTAAAATCATAAATAGTAAATCTTTTCTTTTCATAAATTAAATAAGTTGGATGATTTCCTTCTTTTGGTAAAGAAATACTTCCCGGATTCATATAAATTGTTTCTCCTATCTTTTTTATAAATGGTATATGATAGTGTCCAAATATCAAGATTTTATTCTTTTCTTGCCAATTTGTTTCATTATATAAGTGTCCATGAGTTACATAGATATCCAACCCATCTACTGATAAGTATCCTAGTGTATGAATGATTGGAAAAGAACAAATTTCTAAATCAATTTCTGAATCACAATTTCCTTTCAAACAGATTAGATTATCTTTATGTCTTTCTAAAAAATCTTTTACATAGGAAATATCATAATCTGGATGTAATCGATTTCTTGGTCCTATATAGAATAAATCTCCTAATACTACTAACTTATCAAACTTTTCTTTTTATAATAATTCTTCTATTTTTACTAAATTTGTTTTGATACCATGAATATCTGAAATAAATAGTATTTTCATTTTATCTACCTTCTTTCTACTTGTAATATAACATATTTTTTGGAAAGTGTTAATTCCTAATTTTCAAGAACTCTTTTTTTAGAAAAACATATAATAATTTGGGTGAAATTTAAATGAAAAAGAAATTATTTGTTTACTTCTTATGTTTTTTATTAATATTTGTTATTAGTAGTTCTTTCTTATTTGATTTTTCTAAAAAGAAAGAAACGGTTCCACTAGAAAAAATAACTCTTGCTGAAGTTGCTCATACTATTTTTTATGCTCCTATGTATGTTTCTATTGAAAAAGGATATTTTGAAGATTATGGAATTGATGTTGAATTAATTCTTACTAGTGGAGCTGATAAAGTTGTCTCTGCTCTATTATCAGGAGATGCTCAAATTGGATTATCTGGAAGTGAAGCTACTATTTATGTCTATAATGGTGGGGAAAAAGATTATTTAAAAACTTTTGCTCAATTAACACAAAAGGATGGATCTTTTCTAGTATCTCGAAAAAAATATGATTCTTTTCAATTAAGTGATTTAAAAGGAAAGAATATTATTGGAGGAAGAAGTGCTGGAATGCCAGAAATGACATTAGAATATGCTTTAAAGCAAAATGGAATTGATCCAAAGAAAGATGTATTCATTGATACTTCTATTAGTTTTGCGGCAATGGGTGGAGCTTTCATTGGTGGAGAAGGAGATTTTGTAACTTTATTCGATGATAGTGTAAGAGAATGAAGTCACCAAGTGAAAAATTATAATTCTAATCATAGACAAAAATAACAATTCACTTGGTACGCGACTTTATATCTTTTAGTTCCTTGTGTATCATATCCTCGTTTAAATTCATAACTACTTCTTAAAACTGGTTGTAGTTTTTTATTATCACTTTCTTTATAAGATAAAAATATATTTAACTCCATATTATTTTTATCATTACTAATTTTAGATACGATAATATGATCAAGTAGAGAACTAATAATTTTAGTTATTGTAGATTTGGAATTAACTTTGGATTTTAAGATATCTTCTAATTCTTTAGTTTTATCAGTGGTTGTTTTTAATTTATCTTTATCAAGTTTAAGCTGATTCAACTCTTTGGTAAGAGTATTTATCTTATCATTAAATTGATTATTTCTTTCATAAAACTCTTCATTAGACAAACCACCTTGAATACTTAACTCTAATATTTTATCTTTCTTAGTATATAGATTATTGATTTCTTTCTCTCTTGAAGATATTTCTTCATCGATACCAGTATCTATTTCTAAATTTTTATAATAATTCATTAGAGTTTGGGTAATATCTTTTGAATCAATTTGTAATTTAGATATTAAATCTTTAAATATGGCGTCTAACTCTGATTCTCTTATATTAGGTGAATCACAAGTAGTTTTACCATTTTTTAAATATTCAGAACACACCCAAGTAATATCTTTTTTGTTTTTTCTAAACTCTCTTCTATGAAAAACTGTATTGTGCTGTCCGCAATATATCTTAGCACTATAAAGATATCTATTTTTATAAATACTTTTATCTTCTTTTCTTTCGCTAAATGCTTTCTTTCTTGAAGTTAGTCTAGTATTTGCCCTTTCCCACAAATCTTCATCTACTATTGGTGGTATTCTTGTTTTATCTTCATAGATAACCCAATCACATGCATCAAAGTATTTAATTCTTTTAGTCATATAATCTACTATTTCAGATTTTCTAGCACAATA
>CADBSF010000055.1 GCA_902797265.1 uncultured Erysipelotrichaceae bacterium | reverse complement strand
GGAATTTGATTTAATCAAGTTCTTTTTTTTACGAGGTTCTAATTGGAAATGATGGACCACCATAATATGTATATTCCATCTCAAATGATTTTTTAACTTTTATAAATTTTTTAAAATTAACATTTTTTAATATTTAAATCTTTTGTTTTGGTATAATAGTATTGAAAGGAGTGATACTTTGGTTGTTGGTGTTTTAGTAGAAATATCGAATCAAAATGTGGATCGTATATTTGAATATTCTGTTCCCTCTTCTTTGAGAGATTCTATTAAAATAGGAATTCGAGTATTGGTTCCTTTTGGAAGAATGACTTTAGAGGGTTTTGTATTAGAAATAAAAGATGAGAAAGAAACGGATAAAGAATTAAGAGAAGTTCTTTCTGTTGTTGATCAAGAAGTTGTTTTAAATCAAGAATTATTAGAGTTAGGTAAGAGGATGAAAGAGATTACTTTGTCTTCTTTGATTAGTTGTTTTCAGGTAATGCTTCCTAAGTCATTAAAAGCTAAGAATGGGAAAAAGACTTCTATTAAATATGATACTTATTATCAATTAAGTCCTGAATATTCTGAATTTTCTTTTAAAGGAAAACAATTGGAAATTGTTGAATTATTGAAGAAAAGAAAATCTGTTTTAAGAAAAGAATTAGTAGAGATTTCTTCTAGTAGTGTAGATACTCTTTTAAAAAAAGGAGTATTAGTTTCTTTTGTACAGGAACATTATCGAAAGAGTTATCAACATGATTCTGGATGTAAGACTATTTTAACAGAGGAGCAGCAAGCAGTTGTTTCTAAAGTGATTGAACATCCGAATCAAAACTTTTTGTTATATGGTGTTACAGGTAGTGGCAAAACAGAAGTATATATGGAGATTATTGATTATTATTTATCACTAGGAAAAACTAGTATTGTATTAGTTCCTGAAATCAGTTTAACGCCTCAGATGGTTGAACGATTTGAAAAAAGATTTGGGAATCGAATTGCGGCAATTCACTCGGGATTAAGT
The DNA here is from genome assembly GCA_902797265.1 of uncultured Erysipelotrichaceae bacterium. Taxonomy (GTDB): domain Bacteria; phylum Bacillota_I; class Bacilli_A; order RF39; family UBA660; genus UBA3789. Next base: position 19,843 of record CADBSF010000055.1, on the reverse strand, counting down.
GATGGTGAAAAGTTTGATGAATGGAGACGAATCTATCGAGGGGAAGCATCTATTGTCATTGGTGCTCGTAGTGCTATCTTTGCTCCTCTTTCAAATATTGGAGTTATCATCATTGATGAAGAGCATAGTGATTCTTATAAGCAGAGCGATCCTTCTCCTCGTTATCATGCTCGTGATATTGCTTTTTTAAGGGCTAAGACTCATCAAGCATCTGTTGTGATGGGAAGTGCTACCCCTTCTTTAGAATCAATGGCAAGGGCACAAAAAGGTATTTATACTTATTTAGAACTTTTACATCGAGTGAATGGAAGAAGTCTTCCTAAGGTATCGATTGTTGATATGAATGAAGAATCTCATGGAAAGAATCGTATGTTTTCTAAATCTCTATTAGATTCAATTGATGTCCGATTAAAGAAAAAAGAACAAGTTATTTTGTTATTAAATAGGCGAGGTTATTCTACTTTTATTAGTTGTAAAAACTGTGGATTTACTTTTAAATGCCCTCATTGTGATATTACTTTAACTTATCATAAGAGTAGTAATACTCTTCGTTGTCATTATTGTGGATTTGGTGAAAAAGTATATGATAGTTGTCCTAAATGTCATGAAAAATCTATTCATAATTTTGGAATTGGTACGGAAAAAATTGAAGAGGAATTACATCAGTTATTTCCTAGTAGTCGAATCTTAAGAATGGATTTTGATACAACTAGTAGAAAAGGTAAACATGAAGAGATGATATCTTCTTTTAAAAATTTAGAATATGATATTTTACTGGGGACACAGATGGTTGCGAAAGGACTAGATTTTCCTAATGTTACCTTGGTAGGTGTCATCAATGCAGATACTTCATTAAATATTCCTGATTTTCGAAGTAGTGAAAATACTTTTTCTTTATTGAATCAAGTAGCTGGTAGAAGTGGTAGAAGTGATAAGAGTGGGGAAGTTATTATTCAAACGTTTAATCCTCTTCATTATGCAATTCATCTTACCAAATATCATGATTATTTTAGTTTTTATCAGAAAGAGATGACTATTCGTCAACAATTAAAATATCCCCCTTATTACTATTTATGCAATATTCGAATGAGTGGGAAAGATCCTTCTTATTTAAGAGAAGAGTCTGTGAAGATAAAAAATAGTTTAGATAGAAATTTAGATTCCGTTATTATTCTAGGACCTAGTAGTGCCAGTGTGTTTAAACTTAATAATATCTATCGATATCAGATTTTATTAAAGTATAAAAAGGAGTCTATTATTTATTCTATTTTAATCAAAATAATGGATCATTATCAATCAAATTCAAAAATTCGCATTGACATTGATTTTAATCCTAGTCAAATGCTTTAATTTGTGGTATTCTTATTATTAGAATAGAGGTGTAAAACATGTATAATGATGATATGAATGAAAAAAAAAAAGAATTGGAAATTAATAAGCAACATCGTGAAGACTATGAAAAATTGATGCAAGAGTCTTCTACTAAATTAGATGGCTATTGGGATAAGAATAATCCTTTTGTAAAGATTGTTTTATTCTTACTTGGCGCACTCATCGTTGCTGGAGTTGGTTATTATATCTATCTCTTTTTAAATAGTAGATAATTTTTTATATGAGGCTAGAATAGGAGGTGGTAATTATGTTTGATGAGTACTTAGAACGAAAAGATGTACAGTTTTTTATTAGAGAAATCAAGACAAATGATCGTTATTTTAATAAAAATAAAAGACAATTTGCCTCTCATTCGTTTTATTTGTCAAATGAATTAGCACTTTATATTTTTTATGATGCCTTATTAAAATTTAAATTAATTGTTCAAGATTATTCTTATTTTTCAGATTATTTGGAACAATTAAATCGACTATATATCAAAATTAATAGTTTTGATGGTTTAGAATATGGAATTAGTAAATTGATTTGTAAGATGGTTTCTCTTAAACTTCATATTCAAGATATGGAACAGGAAGAATCTAAAAGAATTATTATTCAAACTATCTATCAAAATTATATTGAAGAAGGATATTTTATCCATGGCTTTAATAGTAGTTATGCTGAATATATTAAAGAATATGGATTTATTCCTGAAATCTATAATAATTATTATATTCGTTTTGTAGAATTAAATAAGATATTAAAGAAATATGATTTGCAACCGATTACAAAAGATTTTTTATCCAATAAAATTGCTTTTACGGATGATGTCGTATTAGGTTGCTACTACTCGAGTTATGCTCCTATGTTTTTTTATAAATTTTTAAATCAAACTAGATTTTTTAAAAGGGTATATCAACAAGATCCTTATTTGATAGATAGTTATTATCTAGTGATGAGATATTTGAAAAGGTTTATGAAAATATATGGATTTTCTAGTAGTGATAAGAAATTTGTATTAGATTTGGTTCAAGATCAATGGAATTTAACTCATCAATGTAAAAAGAAAGTTAGTTTATTATTAGTTAAGAGAAAGAGAATCTTAATAGAGGAACCTGTTACTTTACAGAAATATTTAAGAGATAAAAAGAGTATCTATGAAGTAGTAGATAGAATTTTGTGTTCTAAACAAAAAAGTCTTTTATATAATGAAATATTAGAACCTGGAGATTTTGAAATTTTAAATTTAGATTATTATTATGATAGTAATGAGAAAAAAGAGAAAGAAAGAGTCTATTCTTTTCGATTTTTGAATACTTATGGAAAAGTATCTCTTATTTTGTTATGTGGTACTATTCTTATTACTATTAGTTTATTATTGATGATTATTCGTGTATTGGGGGAATAAGATGAGAGTATTATTTATGGGAACTCCTGTATTTGCAGTTAATGTTTTACAGGGATTAATCGATCATTATGAAGTGATTGGAGTTGTTACTCAACCTGATAAGATGGTTGGAAGAAAACAAGAGTTAAAACCATCTCCAGTTAAAGAGTTAGCTTCTAAATATTCTATTCCTGTTTTACAACCAGTTAAAATAAGAGAAGAATATCAAGATGTTTTAGATTTTCATCCAGATATTATTATTACTTGTGCTTATGGGCAAATCATTCCAAAAGAGATATTAGATTATCCTAAATATGGATGTATTAATGTACATGCTTCGCTACTTCCTAAATTAAGAGGGGGTGCTCCTATTCATAAAGCTATCATTAATGGATATTCCAAGACAGGAATTACGATTATGTATATGGATGTTGGTATGGATGATGGAGATATTATAAAAGAAAGAGAAATTCCTATTTTAGATACGGATAATTTAGAAAGTTTACATGATAAATTGAGTATTCTAGGAAAAGAATTATTATTAGAAACTTTACCTAGTATTCTTGATGGTACCAATGAAAGAATTCCTCAAAATAAAGAAGAGGTTACTTTTGCTTATAATGTTACAAGAGAAGAAGAACATATTGATTTTTCTAAGAGTAATAGAGAAGTATTTAACTTGATTCGAGGATTATCTCCTGTGCCAGGAAGTTATGCTAATTTGTTTGATCATGAAATTAAAATATATGAAGCTAAGTTATGTGATAAAAAATATTCTTCTTCAAAAGATGGAGAAATTGTAGAACTAACAAAAGAAGGAATTGTTGTTGCTTGTAGAGAAGGAAGTATTATTCTTACTCAGTTAAAACCATTTGGTAAAAAGATGATGGATGCTAGTAGTTATATTAATGGTATGAAAGATAAATTAATGGGTCAGGTGTTTTATTAGTGAAAGAAGTATTGAAAGATTTCAAAGAAAATCCTAGAGGAAAGGCAATTTTATTCTTTCTTTTCTATTTCGTTTTTTTCGTTATTTTAATTCTTTTTTTAAGAAGTGAGAGAGTCAACAATAGTTATGATGTTACTAATTATGAAAAAGGAGATTATGAGGAAGAAATTGAAACTCAATTATTAAATCATAATTATTCTTTTTCTTATTCTATTCGTCTTGATAATATTACTCATGAGTATATTGGAAAAAAGAATCAAGATGAGTTGTTTACTTATCAAGGATTCAGTTATTATCATCATGGAGATGAGTTCTATGTTTTTGGAGATGAATGGGTAAAAACAATGAATCCTTATTTGTTTTCTGATTTTTTAGATATTGATAAGATTATTCAATTATTATCTGTATCTTATAAAGAATCTGTTACCAATTATGATAGTGGTAAAGTGGTAGATAATTATTTACTTTCTACTAATCGTATTAATTTAATGTTTCATAATATCGATAGTGATTATATGGAAGTGCCTAATCGGGTAGTAGTATCTAAAGATGAGAATCAGGAAATTACCCAAATTCATTTTTATTTAGATAGTTATTGTCAATTAAATGGAATGTGTAATCAATCGTTAGATGTTGTCTTGTCTTTTGATGAGATAGGTAAAATAGAAGATATTAAAAATCCTATATTAGATAAATCATAAAATGGATGTGAATGATATGAAAAATATTTATGGGGTGACTTTAGAAGAATTAGAACAATATTTTATTGATATTGGTTCTAAGAAGTTTCATGCTAATCAGTTATTTCAATGGTTATATGAAAAAAGAATTCATTCTTATCAAGAAGTAACAAATATTAAAAAAGAAGTTATTGAAAGATTAGAAAAAGATTATTCAATAGAGCCACTTTCTATTATAAAAATACAAGATGATAAAGATGTTAGTAAATATTTATTTGAACTTTCCGATAAAGAACATATTGAAGCTGTTTTGATGAGACAAGTATATGGAAATAGTATTTGTATTTCTTCTCAAGTAGGCTGTAATATGGGATGTAAGTTTTGTGAGTCAGGTAGAAGAAAAAAAGTAAGGAATCTAGAAACTTATGAAATGGTATTACAAATCCTTATGATTGAAGAAATACTTGGTGAGAGAATTAGTCATGTTGTTGTGATGGGTATTGGAGAACCTTTTGATAATTATGATAATTTATTAAAATTCTTTACGATTATTAATCATCCTAAGGGATTAGCTATTGGAGCTAGACATATTACGGTAAGTACTTGTGGATTGGTTCCTAAAATAGAGGAATTTAGTAAATTTCCATTACAAATTAATTTAGCTATATCTTTACATGCTCCAACAAATGAAGTTAGAAATCAAATAATGCCAATTAATAAAGTATATCCTTTAGAAGTGTTAATTCCTACTATTAAAAAATATTTGGAAGCTACTAATAGAAGGATTACTTTTGAATATATCTTATTAAAAGATATTAATGATACAGAGAAATGTGCTAATGATTTAGTGAAATTAGTAAGGGGAATCAATTGTTATATTAATCTAATTCCCTATAATGAAACAAATAATTTAGAATTTATGAGAAGTAGTACTGTTCAAATTATGAGGTTTTATGATATACTAAAAAAGAATAATGTAAATGTAACTATCCGAAAGGAATTTGGTAGTAAAATAAGTGCTGCTTGCGGACAACTTAGAAGTAAGGAGGAAGAAATATGAAATCATATTATTTAACAGATGCTGGTAGAGTTAGAAATCATAATGAAGATAGTGTCATCATTGTAAAAAATGATGAAGATAGTTATTTAATGGCAATTGCTGATGGTATGGGTGGTCATTCAGCAGGAGAGGTAGCTTCTTCTATCGCCATTAGTTATTTAGGAAAACATTTTAAAGAATGTTTTCGTAATATGACTAAGATAGATGCGGTTAATTGGATTAGAGATGCTGTTGATGAAGTTAATACTTTAATTTTTCAGCATGAAAGAACTCATCCAGAAAGTAAAGGTATGGGAACTACTCTTGTTATGGCAATTCTTACTAAGGATTTTCTATTATTTGGAAATGTAGGAGATTCTAGTGGTTTTGTTATGAAAGATAAGAAATTACATAAAGTTACTTATGATCATACTTTGGTTAACTTATTGGTTAGTGCTGGAGAATTAACTAGAGAGGAAGCTAGTGTTCATCCAAAGAAAAATGTATTAATGAAAGCTCTTGGTGCCGCTGCATTAGTTGATGTAGATATATTCGATTGTGATATGGATATCGATGAAATTTTGTTGTGCAGTGATGGACTTACTGGAATGCTTGAGAGAGAACATATTGAAAAGGTTTTATTAGGTGAAGGAACGATTGAAGATAAAGTCGTAAAACTTATTAATAAAGCTAATAATAGAGGAGGAACTGATAATATTTCAGTTGCTTATCTTGTTCGAAGCGAAGAAGGTGAAGTTGAGTGATAATAAAGGGGCAAAAAATTAATGATCGATATGAAGTTATTCGATCAATTGGCGAAGGTGGAATGGCTAATGTTTATTTGGGCTATGATACGATTTTAGATAGAAATGTTGCGATTAAAGTTCTTCGTGGAGATTTATCTTCTGATGAAAAGTTTGTAAGACGTTTTCAAAGAGAAGCTTTATCTGCATCTAGTTTAGCTCATCCAAATATTGTTGAAGTATATGATGTCGGAGAAGATGAAGATACCTATTATATTGTCATGGAATATGTGGAAGGAAAAACATTAAAGCAATTACTTAAGAAACGTGGAACGATTACTTTAAGTGAAGCAATTGACATTATGAGTCAATTAACAGATGGTATGGCTCATGCCCATGATTCTTATATTATTCATAGAGACCTAAAACCACAAAATATTATGATTAAAGATGATGGACAAATTAAAATTACTGATTTTGGAATTGCGATGGCTTTGAATGCTACCCAATTAACACAAACGAATTCTGTTATGGGAAGTGTTCATTATTTGCCACCAGAACAAGCTAGTGGAAAAGGTTGTACTATTAAGAGTGATATTTATTCAATGGGTATTATTTTCTATGAGTTATTAACAGGAACATTACCTTTTCGAGGAGATAATGCTGTAGAGATTGCTTTAAAACATATGAGGGAACCAATTCCTTCTGTTCGAGAAGAAAATTCAGAAATCCCTCAGAGCATTGAGAATATCATTCGAAAAGCGACTGCCAAAAATCCAAAGAATCGTTATGATAGTGCTCGTAGTATGCATGAAGATTTACTTACGGCATTAGATGAAAATAGAAGAGATGAGGAAGTTTATCAATATAAATATCCGGAAAATGAAAATGAAGGTAAAAAAGGAAAAAAGACTCCATCTTCTGATAATAAAGAAAAAAAAGACGAAAAAGAAGATATTCCAAAATTAGAAGAAAAACCTTCTATTAAGGTAAATGAGGAAGAGAAAAAAGAAAAGAAGAATATTATTATAATCATTATTTTAGCAGGAGTATTCTTACTAATTGCGATTATCCTATTATTTGTTTTCTTTATACTACCTAGTTTTTCTTCTGAAAAATCTGTTAAAATACCAGATTGTACTAATTATAAAGTAAGTACATGTGAAGAAAAATTATTAGCGGCAGGATTTAAAGTAAATTCTGATATTGAGAGAATTCCTTCTTCAGAGATTGATGTCAATCGTGTAGTTAAAACTGAACCGGGAAAAGGAAGAAGTATTAAAAAAGGAACTGTTGTTACGATCTATCAATCTAGTGGAGATGAAACTATTAAATTAGAAAATTATGTAGGTAAGAACGCTATTGAAATAAAGACAAGATTAGAGACTAAGTATGAGTTGTCAGTTTCTATTGAAAAAAGAGAACCAGAAGATTCTACAAAAGAATATACGGATGATGAAATTATTGGACAATCTTTACCAGAAGGAACGGAAGTTAAAAAAGGAGATCAATTCATTTTATATACCGCTAATATTGTTGATACGTTCCCTGATATGGTAGAAGAAGGATGGAGTTTATCCGATATAGAAGCTTTCTGTAATAAGTATGGATTAACTTTGAATAAAGAAGAACAAGAAACAACGGCTTATACCGAAGGTACTGTTATTTCTCAATCTAGAACAAAGGGAAGTACTATAATTAAAGGAACTACTTTAAAGGTTACGATTGCAGTTAAGCCAAAGCCAACTCCAACACCTACGCCAACACCAACTAGTAGTTCAAAAGAAGAAAATAAAGATGATAAAGAAAAAACAAAAACTGATGAATAAGGTGTTTTATGAAAGGACAAATTGTTAAAATTAGTAGTGATTTATTTCATGTAAGTTGTGAACAAGTAATTTATCCTTGTAAATGTCGTGGTATTTTTAGAAAGGAACATATTTCTCCTGTAGTGGGTGATTATGTTCTTTTCGATAAAGAGAAAAATATTATTGAAGAGATATTACCTAGAAAAAATGTATTTGAAAGACCAAAAGTAAGTAATATTGATCAAGCATTTTTAATTACTAGTTTGAAATATCCAGATTTTTCTCTTAATTTACTAGATAAATTTATTTCTTTAATGGAAATGAATCATGTTACCGTTATTATTTGTATTACAAAAGAAGATTTAGTCACATCTGATGAAATGAAGCAGATTAGAAACTATTTAGACTATTATCAAAAAATAGGATATGAAATTGTTTCTAATCAAGATATCAAATCTATAAAAGAATTATTAAAGGGAAAAGTTAGTGTTTTTACTGGACAAACAGGAGCAGGGAAAAGTTCTTTATTAAATAAGTTAAATGAAGAATGGAATTTAGAAGTAGGAGAAGTTTCTTATCATTTAGGAAGAGGGAAACATACGACAAGAGTTGTTCAATTATTTCCTTTCTTAGGAGGACAAGTTATGGATACTCCTGGCTTTTCTTCTTTAGATTTTTTCAATTGTTCATTCGATGATATTAAGAATTCTTTTATTGAATTTTCTAATTGTCCTTGTCCTTATAAAGATTGTACTCATACAAATGAAGATGAGTGTGAAGTGAAGAAAGCTGTTAGAGATGGTAAAATAATAGAGAGTAGATATCTTAATTATTTAAAATTTATAGGGAGGGATAGAAGTGAAGGTTAGTGCATCTTTTTTAAGTAGTAAAAATATTCCAGAAGATTTAACAAAATTAAATGATACGGATGTTGATTATATTCATGTAGATATTATGGATGGGAAATTTGTTTCTAATAAAACTATGCCTTTTCAAGAAATGAAACATATCTATCAATATACTTCAAAGAGATTAGATGTTCATTTAATGGTAGAAAATCCTTCTAAATATATACCTTTATATGCAGAATTAAATACCGAGTTTATTACTTTTCATATTGAGGTAGATGAAGATATTATGAAAAATATTGAATTAATTAAAAAGTATTCAATTAAAGCTGGTTTAGCTATTAATCCTGATACCAAGATACATTCTTTAATTCCTTATCTGCCATATATTGATCAAGTTTTATTAATGAGTGTTTTTCCTGGTGAAGGAGGACAAGAATTCATAATGGAAACGAAAGAGAGATTAGAGGAGTTAAAAAGTCTTATTCTTTCTTATCATTTTCCTATAGTTATCAATGTAGATGGAGGAGTTAATCAGACTACTAGAGTATTTTGTGAGAAGGCTGATATTGTTACTTCTGGGAGTTATATCGTAAAAAGTGATAATTTTCAAGAAAAAATAACTAGTTTAAGATAATAAGTTGTGATATAATTATTTTAAGATAGAGGAGTTGATAGTGTGAATCAAGATAATAATCAAAATAACGGATTTTATTATGGTCAAGGTCCTACGGTTGTACCTAATAATATGAATAATTCTATCCCTTCTTCTAGTCCAACTTTTGGACCGGTTGTTGTTGAAGGTGGTTTTCAAGGTGGAGTTCCTTCTGAAACCCCATCTGTTGATTATAATATTCCAGGAGTATCAGTTGTACCTCCTACAGAGAATCCATCATCTTCATCTTTTTATGATTTACCAGCTTTAGATGATTCTCCATATCAAGATACAAGTGTTTCTGGGGAACCTATTATTACAAATGAAGTGAGTAGTGGTCCATTTGCTCCAAGTATGGTAGAAACTCCTACTGAAACTAGTCAGGAAGTACCTGTGTTTAGTAATCTTTCTTCTTTAGGAGATGATTCTATTCCTAGTGCACCTGAAGTGGTAACTGAAGTTCCAGCTCCAACTGTAGTTGAAACTCCAATCGATGTTCCAACACCTACTGTTGTAGAAGCACCAATGGTTGGTCCTACACCAACTATTGTTGAAACACCGATAAATGCTCCAGAACAAACTATTGTTGAGACTCCAAGTAAGGTCTCATCACCAGCTACTGATCAAAATAATGGAGAAGATATTGGATTAGCTGCTCCTACGGTTGTTACACCTGATTCATTGGGAATGTCTAGTCCTATTGTTATAGAAGAAGGGAAAGAAGCAATTAATCAAAATCCAATTGGAGATGATCCTGCTTTTCAAAGTTTAGGAAGAGGTGCAAATATTGAAATTCCAACTCCTAATTCTAATTTGAATGAAGCATTATTACAACCTAGAGAAGATACAACAGGTGAGGATCTAAAGAAAGTTGAAATTGATTATAAACCACCTAGTGCATTTAAAAAATTCTTATTATTTGTATTTTTAGTAGGATTAATTGCCTTTGTAATTTTTTTACCACAAATAACTGATTTTATGGATAGTTTAAAAGGAAAAGAAGAAATTCGTGTTCCTGAAAAAATTACTACTGGTAAATTAAAATGTAGTTTGGATAAGAATACTAAAACTTTAGATAAGAATTATTCAATTACATTCCGTTTTACCGATAATGAATTAGAAAAAACAGAATTTTCTATTTTAACAAAGGGAGATGCAACTGGTGATGAAGAAGAATTAAACAATTTAGCTGCTACTTGTAAAAGACTTGAACAACAAGCTTCCTCTGTTAATGGTTTATATGTAAAATGTACTTTTACTACCGGTAAATTAGAAGAAATTCAATCTTTTGATTTATCTGTACTAAATACTGAAGATTTAAGTGCTGCCTTTACGGAAGCGGGTGCTAACCGTCCAGAATATCAATATAAACAAGATATGGATAAAATTGAACAACAAATGAACGCTAGTGGATATACTTGTCAAAGAGAAAGATAAAAAATAGATATAATAATAATCTTAGGAGAGGCTATTCTCATCCTAAGATTTTTTTCTTTATCTTAAAATAATTCTATTGAAAGTATTGAGCAAGTATTATATAATTAATTTAAAATAAGGAGGAACTAATTATGCGAAAAGATTATAATAGAGGAAGAATGATGATAACTATTTTAGTTTTAGTTGGAATCATGGGTATCGGTTATGCTCTTTTAGGTGCAAATTTAAAAATCAATGGAGTTGCAGAAATTCCTGCATCTAGTTGGAATGTAAGATTTAAAGCTGGTTCTATCAATGTAACTAATGGAAGTGTTACAGTTGATACAACAAATAATGAAAAAGCTGCTACAATTGATAATGCAACACAAGTAAGTTATGCAGTAAGGCTTGCTTTACCAGGAGACTTTTATGAGTTTACTGTTACTGCTGAAAATACAGGTAGTATTGATGCAATGATAGATTCGGTAGTATCAAAATTGGGGGATACGGTAATAACAACAGGAACCCTACCAAGCTATTTGGATTACTCAGTAACATATAGTGATGGAGTAACAATTTCTCCAAATCAAATACTAGCAAGTAACACAGAAGAAGAATTTAAAGTACGATTAGAATTTAAAAAGGACATAGAAACTAGTGAATTACCAAGTAGTAATATAGCACTAAATATAAATTTTCAAATAAATTATGTCCAAGCTGATAGTAGCGCAACAAAGGTATATCATCCAACATCATTTGCAGATGATGATTGGGATACAATAGTAGGTGCTGTACAAAATGGAAATATAAGTGCATATCAAGTAGGAGATACAAAAACAGTAGATATGGGAACATTTGGAACCCATACACTAAGGGTTGCGAACAAAAGCACACCATCTGAATGTGAAAGTGCTGGATTTAGTCAATCAGCTTGTGGCTTTGTGTTAGAGTTTGCAGATATAATCACAACACATAGAATTAATCCATATATAAATGGTAATGTAAATGGAACAGGAACTAAAGGTGGATGGGAATATAGTGAAATGAGAACATATGTAAATAGTGATATCTATAATGCTCTTCCAACTGCATTAAAGAACTCAATAATAAATACAACAGTAGTGTCAGGACATGGAAATAATGATTCAGCAAACTTCACAACAACAGATAAACTATATTTACTAAGTTCACATGAAGTATGGGAAGATGTAGGTACAGGTGATTATGGTAGTAATTATTATGATACAGCATATAATAATACAAGACAATTAGATTATTATGCGAATTTAGAAGTAACAACATCTTATCCTAATTACGCAGGAGCAATAAAGCAGAACAACGGCTCAAACAGTGGGTGGTGGCTCCGTTCGGCCCGTTCTGATACCAACTACTGTTTTTGGATTGTTGGTACTGGTGGTTATTCGTTTAGCAATTATGAATCTTATTATACTACTGGTGTGGCTCCGGCTTTCCGTTTAGGATGATTCCAATGAAAGGAGTTAATTAAACATACCCTCAGGTTTTGAAATACAAAACTTGAGGTTTATTTTTGTTTGCAGAACTAATTTGGTTAAAAGATATAAAAAAAATAATTTTTTATTAAATTTGTAAATTTATGAGAAAATGGATAATTATATTTTATTAGATTAGATAGAAAAGAGATTAAAATTATGAGTAAAAAGAAAGAAAAAATTGAAGTAAAAAAGAAAAGTTGATATGTCTAAACTGTAATAAATTTACTAGTAGTGTTCATATTAAATTAAACTCTATTATGAGTAAGTATTAAGATTCTTGTGAATAGACAGTTAGTTTAATTATTTATAAAAGAAGATTTATTATTATAACTGTAATATGAGTAGATGTCTAGAGTATATGAATTATGAATCTATTTATGATATAGTTGAAAAATAATTTGTTAAAGTAATTGAATTTATAACTTATATACTTTCTAGTCAATATGAAAATTGCTATATTACTGATGTAAAAATAAAAACTCAAAATATTGATTTTATAGGAAAAAATGATAAAATTAATGATAGATATAAGTACCAAATTATATTAGTTATTGACAAAAATATCGATGAACTAGTATTAAGAAAAGTATTATGGAATAAAAAAATTGTGAAAGGAGAAACAATAGGATAACTTTGTTTTAACGTATATCGTATTTCACATACGGTGTGGAAAGTGGAATCTATTGTTATGAATGATTATGAATGAATTTATTATAAATGAAATAGCTAATACTTTGTCTATTACAAAGAAACAAGTAGAAGTAGTTCTTCATTTATTAGAAGAAGGAAATACGATTCCTTTTATTGCTAGATATCGTAAAGAAGCAACAGGTGCTTTAGATGAAGAAAGCATTAAAAGTATTGGAGAAGTATATGAATATCAAATGAATTTATTAAAACGAAAAGAAGATGTTATTCGATTAATTGATGAAAAAGGAATGCTTACTGATGAATTGAAAAACTCAATTATGAATTGTAATAAATTAGTAGAAGTAGAAGATATTTATAGACCGTATAAGGAGAAGAAAAAATCAAAAGCAACAGAAGCAATTGCTTTAGGATTAGAACCTCTTGCAAAAATGATGATGACATTTCCTACAACAGGGGATATTGATCAATTAAGTAGAAAATTTATTACCGATAAAGTTGTTGATACGGAAAATGCGGTAAAGGGTGCTTGTTATATTATTAGTGAGTGGATTAGTGATAATAGCGGATATCGAAAATGGATTAGAAATTATTTTTATAAAAATGGAGTAGTAGTTTCTAGTAAAAAGAAAGATTGTCAGGATGAAAAATCTATTTATGAAATGTATTATGATTTTAGTGAAACTGTAAAAACTATTAAACCTCATAGAATTCTAGCAATCAATAGAGGAGAAAAAGAAAAAGTACTTAATGTTTCTATTGATGTGAATCAGGATGAGATTATTGCTTATTTAGAAACGAAAGTTATTAAGAATAAAAATAGTTTTGTAACTCCTTATATTATTGAGGCAATCAAAGATTCTTATAAAAGATTAATTGCTCCTTCTGTTACAAGAGAAATTCGAAGTGAACTTACGGAAAAGGGAAGTGATGCAGCTATCACAAACTTTGGAAAGAACTTAGAGGCTTTATTATTAACTCCTCCAATGAAAGAAAAAGTTGTACTTGCCTTTGATCCTGGATATGTAAATGGTTGTAAGTTGGCAGTTGTAGATAAGAATGGGAAATATTTAGATAGTTTAGTTGTTAAACCTTTCTTAAAAGGATGTGAAGATAAGAATATTCCGATTACTAAAGAGTTAGTAAGCAAATTAGTTTTAAAATATCATGTTGATTTAATTGCAATAGGAAATGGTACAGCTTCTCGTGAGAGTGAGAAATTAGTGAGTGAAATGATTAAGGAATATCATCTACCTTGTAAATATGTAATTGTTAGTGAAGCAGGTGCTTCTATTTATTCAGCATCTGATGTTGCGATTCAAGAATTTCCTGATTTAGCAGTTGAAAAAAGAAGTGCTGTTAGTATTGGAAGAAGACTTCAAGATCCTCTTGCGGAACTTGTCAAAATTCCACCAGAAGGAATTGGTGTTGGATTATATCAACATGATGTAAGTGAATCTAAATTATCTAGTTCTTTAGACTTTGTTGTTTTAAAATGTGTTAATAGTGTAGGAGTTAATATTAATACAGCATCTTCTTCTTTACTTCATTATGTATCTGGTATTACAAAACCTGCCATTAAAAAGATTATTGATTATCGTGAAAAAGTAGGAAAGATATCTTCTCGAAAAGAGATTGAAGATAAAAAATTATTAACAGATAAAGCTTATCAACAAGCTATCGGTTTTTTAAGAATTCAAGGAGGAGATAATGTTTTAGATTCTACAGCTATTCATCCAGAGAGTTATCATGTTGCGGAAGAATTATTAAAAGAGATTGGAATGGATATTAAAAATATTGGGTCTAAGGAATTAATAGATCGTTTAGATTCTATTTCTCTAGAAGAATATAAAGAAAAATTACATACTGATATTTATACCTTACAAGATGTTGTTGAGTCTTTAAAGAAACCTAATTTAGATCCAAGAGATGAATATCCTCAGCCTATTTTGAAAAGTGATATCTTGGATATTAAAGATTTAAGTATTGGAATGAAATTACAAGGTACGGTTCGTAATGTAGTAGATTTTGGTTTATTCATTGATATTGGTCTTCACGATGATGGCTTAGCTCATATTTCTAAATTATCAAATCAATATATTAAACATCCTTCTGATTTATTTAGTGTAGGGGATATTGTTGATTGTTATGTTGATGATATTTCATTAGAAAAAAATAAAGTTAGTTTGAGTCTATTACCAAGATAATGGTTATAAACTAGAGAATTTTTCAATATAAAAGAGTTATTTTATGTTTATTTATTTTTATAAGTCCATCTTCTTTTAGATAGGATATTTCTCTTGTCATGGCACTTCTATCTACTGATAAATAATTGGCAAGTTCAGTATATGAAATTGGAATTAGAAAAGTTTTACTTTTCTTTTCTTTTGATAAAATTTTAAAATATTCTAATAGTTTATCTCGTGTAGTGTGTTTTGTTAAGAGTTGGATTCTTTTATTTTTTTTATTTACTTCTTCTGTTAATAATTTCATAAGATTTTTAATAAATACAATATAGAATTCTGATCTTATGATGTCATCATTCGTAATTTGATTAAAATCTATATGAGTTATTGTCGTTTCTTCTTTGGTTAAACAGATAACTTCTTCACTTTGAATAAAAGATGTGATAGAACTTAGTATTTCTCCTTCTTTTAATTCTTCTATAATATTATTATTTCCATTATAATCTGTTTGAATTAATTGAATTGTTCCTTTTTCAATAATAGAGATATAATTGTCACGGTTTACATTTGACAAGATATTTACATTTTTAGGATATTTATTTGTAATTGATCTTAGAAAACGTTTTAATTTCTCAATATTTTTTTCATTAATATTTTGAAATAAATCAGTCATTTTTTTTCACCTCAATTCTATTTTAACAAAAAGTGTAAAATGTTGCAAATGCAACAAATATTATTTTATAAATAGAGGTATAATGAAGTTAATATTTTTAGATTTAGGGTAGGGAAAAAATATGAAAGTAATTAAAAGAGATGGACATATGGTTGATTGGTGTCCAGATAAGATTTTTCAAGCAATTGAGAGAGCAAACACAGAAGTGGAAGAGGAAGAGAAAGCTTCTTCTATCCAAATTAACAATATCGTTAAGTACATTGAGAGAATGGGAAAGAAAAGAATATTGGTCGAAGATATTCAGGACATTATCGAAGTGAAATTAATGAGTATTGGAAAATATGAACTTGCTAAAAGATATATTACATATCGTTATACAAGAGAATTAGTAAGACGTAGTAATACGACTGATCAAACCATTAAAGAATTAATTGATGGAGAAAATGAGTATTGGAATACTGAAAATTCTAATAAGAATGCTAGAGTTGTTACGACTCAAAGAGACTATTTAGCTGGAGTTACTAGTACTGATATTACTAGAAGATTTTTGTTACCAGAAGATGTAGTACAAGCTCATGATGAAGGAATTATTCATTTTCATGATGCTGATTATTTTGCTCAAAATGCTTTACATAACTGTGATTTAATTAATCTTGATGATATGCTTCAGAATGGAACAAATATGAATGGTGTTATGATTGAGAAGCCTCATCGTTTTTTAACAGCTATGACGATTGCAACTCAATTAATTACAGCAGTTACTTCTTCTCAATATGGAGGAGCAACCATTACACTTACTCATTTGGCTCCTTTTGTAAGATTAAGTCGAGAGTATTATGAAAAAAGATATAAAGCTAGAAAACTATCAAAAGAACAAGTAGAAAAGTTTGTTGCTGAAGATTTAAAAAAAGAAATCACAGATGGGGTTCAAACTTTTCAATATCAGATTAATTCTTTAACGAATACGAATGGGCAAGCCCCTTTCTTAAGTGTTTGTATGTATCTTGGGGAAACAGATGAATATAAAGAAGAATTAGCTATGATTATTGAAGAATTCTTAAATCAAAGAATTGAAGGAATGAAAAATGAAAAAGGAGTTTATGTTACTCCTGCTTTTCCTAAACTTCTTTATATTTTGGAAGAAGATAATATTCATAAAAGGAGTAAATACTATTATTTAACAAAATTAGCTGCTAAATGTACAGCTAAGAGAATGGTTCCTGATTATATTTCTGAGAAAGTAATGCTTGAACTTAAGAAAAACGAATATGGAGAAGGAGAATGTTATCCTTGTATGGGATGTAGAAGTTTCTTAACTCCTGATAGAAGTATTAGTTTAGGAAATATTGCGAAAGCTAAGAATTATATTCCTGGAAAAGGAAAATATTATGGAAGATTTAATCAAGGTGTTGTTACTATTAACTTAGTAGATATTGCCTTATCTTGTGATAAAGATAAAGATTTATTTTGGAAAATCATGGATGAAAGGCTTGAGTTATGTCATAGAGCATTACAAATAAGACATAAGAGATTATCTCGTGTTACTAGTGATGTTGCCCCTATTTTGTGGCAACATGGAGCTCTTGCTAGACTTGAAAAAGGGGAATCTATTCATGAATTATTACATCATGGATATTCTACTATTTCTTTGGGTTATGCAGGATTATACGAATGTGTTAAATATATGACTGGACATTCTCATACGGATGGAGGATGTGGTCATGATTTTGGAATAGAAGTTTTACAAGCTTTAAATGATGCTTGTAAGAAGTGGAAAGAAGCAGAAGATATTGACTATTCTGTTTATGGAACACCAATAGAAGCTACTACTTATAAATTTGCTAAATGTTTGAGAGAAAGATTTGGTGTTATTAAAGGAATTACTGATAGAGATTATATTACTAATTCTTATCATGTACCAGTATTTGAAGAGATTGATGCTTTTACGAAATTGAAATTAGAAAGTGAATTTCAAAAGTTATCTCCAGGAGGAGCTATATCTTATATTGAAACTGCTGATTTAACAGGAAATATTGATTCAGTATTAGCTGTTATCCAATTTATATATGATAATATTATGTATGCTGAATTAAATACGAAGAGTGATTATTGTCATGAGTGTGGATATACAGGAGAAATACTAATTGATGATAATTTAGAATGGTATTGTCCTAATTGTGGAAATCGTGATCATAGTAAGATGAATGTTGCTAGACGTACTTGTGGTTATATCGGATCTAATTTTTGGAATAAAGGAAGAACTCAAGAAATCAAAGAAAGAGTGATTCACTTAGATAATAAGGATAAATAATATGAGATATTCTAAGATTCGAAAAATGGATATTTCTAATGGAGAAGGAGTTCGTGTATCTATCTTTTTCCAAGGATGTAGTTTTCATTGTAAAGGATGTTTTAATCCAGAAACTTGGGATTTTCATGGTGGATGTGAATTTGGGGAAGAACAAATTCAGGAAATATTAGATTTATGTAAAGAAGATTATATTAGTGGATTATCTATTTTAGGAGGAGAAACCATGCATCCTAAGAATATCGAGGGAGCTCTTTTACTGGCAAAACGATTTAAAGAAAAATATCCTAATAAGACTATTTGGGCTTGGACAGGATATTTATTTGATGAATATTTAATGGATAAAGAAATTACAAAATACTTAGATGTTGTTGTAGATGGACAATTTGTTGAAAATTTGAGAGATCCTAGACTTAAATGGAGAGGATCTAGTAATCAGAGAGTAATTGACGTTAAGAAAACTTTAAAAAATAAGAAAATAGTTTTATATGAGGTGTAATATGAAAAAAGTTAGAGGTTTTGAGATTGCAAATGGGTTTGAAGATAAAGATATTCATATTCCTGTTAGAAAGACAGCTCATTCTGCAGGTTATGATATTGAAGCAGCAGAAGATACAACTATTCCAGTATTTAAACCTGGAATGAAACCCACTTTAGTTCCTACAGGATTAAAAGCATATTGTATGGATGATGAATGCTTTTTCTTGCTTAATCGAAGTAGTGGACCTAAAAAGGGACTAGTTCTTGCGAATGGAATAGGATTAGTGGATAGTGATTATTATAATAATCCAGATAATGATGGGCACTTTATGTTTGCTTATTATAATTCTAGTGATCATGATATTGAAATCAAAAAAGGGGAGGCTATCGGACAACTTGTATTTACGAAATATCTTGTTGTTGATAATGATTCTGCTGTTGGAGAAAGAAAAGGTGGATTTGGTTCTACTGATAAATAATATAATTATATTTTTATAAATTTTGTTATTTAAATATTAAAAGTACTAAGAATTAATTTAATTCCCTTAGTACTTTTTTCAATTTACATTTTATTTTATTATGATTTTACTAAAATAGTGATTTTACAAGTTTTTTCTTTTATGATAGACTCCTTTTAATTTTGTTTGAGAGGGGGAATATTATGCAAGAAGAAACAAAATTTTATACATGTAAAAATGATAGAGCCTTTAAAGAAGTCTTTATGAGAAAGGAGAATAAAGATATTTTAATTCCATTGCTTGAATGTTGTCTTAATATAAAAATTCAGGATATTGAATATTTAAATCTTGAAGATAATGTAGATAATATTAATGTAAGAAGAAAATCTTATGATTTAAGATTATCTACTGATATAGGAAGAATTATGATAGAAGTTAATGCTAATATTTATGATTATTCTAGGATGAGACAATTTAGTTATATTAGTAATGAATATTCTCATTTAATATTAAGTGGAGAAGATTATGATGAAGATATCAATGTCATACAAATAAATTTTACTTATGGAATGATGAAAGATTTTGAAGAAAAATATAAATATTTATATGATGATAAAGACTATAGGATTTATGAAGTAGTGGATGAAGAAGATAAGAAGTTCGTTAATAACTTTAAAATC
>CADBSF010000054.1 GCA_902797265.1 uncultured Erysipelotrichaceae bacterium | reverse complement strand
TAATAAGGTCTGTTTTTCTATAGGAGGAGAATTCGGATCTTTGAAAATTTATAAAATCCGTTTTTATTAAAATATTTGGGTAATCCTAATTTAAGGTGTGTCTATTTATCTTCCAACTTCAATTGTTCGGTTTCCGACCTAAATGCTAATGCGAACGCGAATGGCAATGTGAATGCGAACGATAGCGATAGTTCGAACTGTAATGTGAACAACGATGGTAACTCTAATTGTTATTTGTTGTAGTGGTGGCCTCCCAGATTTTTTCAATTGTTTTGTATTAAGTTGAAAATCAGGTGTTTTTAATAGCTTAGTAGAATTGTGGAAAACAAGGATTATCCATGATACTAATGTATTTTAGTATCAAAACATATGCAGTAAATGGAGGGGTTAGGATATTATATATATCCTCTAGGCTAGTAGGTTATTATACTCGAAAATCTTCGTCTCCTGGAATTACTGTTCTAATAAATAAAATAAAGAAAGGGAAGAACAATAAGGGTTTTTCCCTTATTGTTTTTATATTGATGTGAATGAAGAAAAAAGTGATTAAATATAATTATAATCAGGTAATACAAATAAAAATTTATTATTTTTCATTTGTTGGTAATGAAAAAATAGTAGATATATACTCATTTCAAAATGATGATGAAATAATACTAAATCAAAAGATACTAATCTAAGGAAAAAATGTTATAAAGGTGGAAAAAAAAGATTAATGGAAGAAGAAAGATACTTACTAGGATTAATAGAAGAAGATAATGAATTATTATGATTGAATATATAAATGTTACTGGAAAAGTTATGATGGGAACAATCTTTTGATATAGATGAGAGAAATTAGTAAAAAATACAATTGAATTAATTGTATTTTTTTGGTAATATATTGATGTTGGAAAGAGAGGAATTTTATGAAGTTTTTATGTGTAAATGCTGGAAGTAGTTCTTTAAAGTTTCAATTATTTGATATGCCTAAAGAAGAAGTATTAATTAGTGGTTATATTGAAAAGATTGGATTAGAAGACAGTTTTTGGACTACGAAAGTAAATGGAGAAAAAATTAAAGGAGCTAAATATTTAAAAAATCATGGTGAAGCTGTTGAAGTTTTACTTAATGAATTAATTGAAAATAAAGCAGTTAAAAGTTTAGATGAAATAAAAGGAGTAGGACATAGAGTTTTGCATGGAGGAGAAAAATATAGTGATTCTGTTTTAATTACTGATGAAGTTATTAAAGATATAGAAGAACTTACTAAACTTGGACCTTTACATCATCCTGGAAATCTTGCTGGAATTCGTGCTTTACGTGAAGTATTACCAAATGTTCCTATGGTTGCGGTTTATGATACAGCATTTCATCAGACTATGCCACAGGAAAATTACTTATATCCTGTACCTTATGAATGGTATTTAAAATATGGAGTTAGAAAGTATGGATTCCATGGTACAAGTCATAAGTATATTACTACTGTGATGAAAGAGAAATTAAAGAAAGATGATGTTAATCTAATTATTTGTCATATTGGAAGTGGAGCAAGTATTTCTGCCATTAAAGATGGTAAATGTTATGATACTACGATGGGTATTACCCCACTTGATGGATTAATGATGGGTACTCGTAGTGGTTCTATTGATCCTTCTATCTTAGAATATGTTTGTAAAGAATCTGGTATGAGTATTGGTGATGTTACAAATGAACTTAATAAGAAGAGTGGATTATTAGGAATTAGTGGATTTAGTGATAGTAGAGATGTAGAAGCAGCTGCCGCAAAAGGTGACGAAAGAGCAATACTAGCACTTAGAATGTATAATGATAGAGTTGCAAAATATATTGCAGATTACTTTATTGAGCTTGAAGGCAAGGTAGATGCTATTGTATTTACTGCAGGTGTAGGGGAAAATGGAATTGATCCTAGAAGTGATATTATTAACAAACTTAGTCCTTTAGGAATTAAACTTGATTCAAAATTAAACGGAGAAATTGCTTCTTATAAAGAAAAACAAGAAGGAATTATTAGTAGTAAGAGTTCTAAAGTAGATGTATGGGTTGTTCCTACTAATGAAGAATTAATGATTATTAGAGATACTTATAAAATAGCAAAATCTTTATAAAGGAAGGTTCAAAATTTGAACTTTTTTTTATTCTTTCTTTGTAGTATAATATTAGTAGATTGAGGAGGGACTTTATGGCTATATTATCTGTTTATGCTGATAGAAGTTCTATTAAGTTTCATATTTATCAAATGGATACAGAAAATTTAATTGCTTCCGGTATTTTTGATAGAATTGGTTTAGAAGAGAGTTATTATTCTATTTCTTTTGATGGAGAAAAAATAACAGAACAAGTAGAATTACCTGATCATATGAAAGCTATTTCTCTATTACCTGAAAAATTGATGGATTTACATATTATTCAATCTTTCTTTGAAATAAAGGGAATTGGTCATAGAGTCGTACAAGGTTTAGATCGTTATTCTTCTTCTGTCTTTGTTACGGATAAAGTCTTAACCGATATTGAAGAAGTACAGGATTTTGCTCCTTCTCATAATTATGGAGCCCTTATGACTTTAAAAGCTTGTCGTAGTTTATTTCCAGATATTCCAAATGTATGCGTATTTGATACAGCTTTTCATCAAACGATAGAAAAAGAATCCTATTTATATCCCGTTCCTTATCGCTGGTTTAAAGATTATGGGGTTCGTAAGTATGGTTTTCATGGAACTAGTCATCAATATATTACTAATAGTGTTAAGGAATTACTAAAAAGAGAAGATTTTAAACTTATTAGTTGTCATTTAGGAGAAAGTGGAAGTATCTGTGCTATTAAAGATATGAAATGTGTTGATGTATCTATGGGATTTAGTCCTTTATCAGGAATTATGATGGGTACTAAATCGGGAGATATTGATCCTTCTATTATTCCTTATATTATGGAAAAGGAAGGGAAAAATGCTGCTGAAGTTATTGAAGATTTAAATGTAAATAGTGGTCTATTAGGATTAAGTGAATATAGTAATGACTTACGAGAAATATTAAGTCAATGTGAAGAAGGTAATGAAAAAGCTATTCTAGCAAAAGATAAGTATGTTAGAAGAGTAGTGGATTATATTAGTCAATATTATGTTTTATTAGGAGGAGTAGATGTATTAGTCTTTACGGCAGGAGTAGGAGAAAATAGTATTTCTATTAGAAAAGAAGTATGTGAAAAATTATCTTGTTTAGGGGTAAAGATTGATCTTGATTTAAATCATAATCAAAATGAAGTGATTAAAATTAGTTCGAAAGAATCTAAAATAGATATTTATATTATTCCAACTAATGAGGAATTATTAGTTGCGAGAGAAACTTTAAAATTAATGAATAGTAGATAGGAAATGAGTCATGTATAATGAATTAATTAATAAAATAAAAGAGTATGATCATATTGTAATTGCAAGGCATATTGGAGTAGATCCTGATGCTTTATGTAGTCAACTTGCTTTAAGAGATTCTATTTTATTAACTTATCCTAATAAGAAAGTAATTGCGATAGGTACTGGGAGTAGTAAATTTTTATCTTTTGGGAAGTTAGACAAGATAGAAAAATTAGAGAATGCTTTATTAATAATTTGTGATACTCCTGATAGAAGAAGAATTGATTCCGTTGAAGTGGATGATTTTTCTTATAAAATAAAGATTGATCATCATCCTTTTGTAGAATCTTTTTGTGAACTTGAAATTATCGATGATACTCTTACTTCTACTTGTGAATTGATTATGAAGATTATTAAAGATACTGAACTAAAATGTAATAGTGATATTTCTGAATTGTTATATATGGGATTAGTTTCTGACTCTAATCGTTTCTTGTTTAGTAGTACTACTTCTCATACTTTTGATTTAGTATCTTATTATTTAAGAAATTATCCTTTTGATGTTTCAAATAGTTATCAAAAATTATATATGCGTCCTTTTAATGAAGTACGATTAGAAGGATATATTGCTTTAAATATGAAGGTTACAGAGAATCAATTAGGATATGTTATTATTACTGATGATATTATTAATGAATATGGGGTAGATAGTGCTTCAGCAGGAAATATGGTTAATAATTTTAACTATATTAAAGAAATTCTTGTTTGGGCAACGATTACAGAAGATATTAAGAATTCTCAGTATCGAGTATCCATTCGTTCTAGAGGACCTGAGATTAATCGTATTGCTGAGAATCATCAAGGTGGAGGACATAAATATGCTTCTGGTGTTAGAACAAAAACATTAGAAGAAGCCTTATTAGTAATGGAAGATTTAGATAGAGAATTACAATCTTATCTTAGAAAGGAGTAAGTCCTATGATAATAAAAAAAGCAAATTTAGATGTTATCGCAACAAGAAGAAGTCAATATCCGGATGATGGGAAATATGAATTCTTATTAGTAGGAAGAAGTAATGTTGGGAAAAGTAGTTTTATTAATACTATTTTGTCTCGTAAGAATTTAGCTCATACATCTTCTAAGCCTGGTAAAACGCAAACTTTAAATTTCTACAATGTGAATGATTCTTTTTACATTATAGATGTTCCTGGTTATGGATATGCTTCTACTGATAAGAAAACACAGGCTAAGTTTGGAAAAATGATAGAAGAATACTTAGAAAAAAGAACTCAATTACGTAGAGTATTTATGTTAATTGATTTTCGAATGAAACCAACAGAAGATGATTTATTAATGTATAATTTTTTAAAGTATTATAATCTTCCTGTTACGGTAATTGCGACGAAAGCAGATAAAATATCTGGAGGTAAGAAACAAAAGAATTTAAAGATGATATTAGAAACTTTAGATTTAGTAATTGGAGATGATTTAATCGTATTTTCAAGTGTTACTAAATTTGGAGTAGATGAAGTATTATCTAAAATAGATAGCTTAATTAAAGAAGAAATTATTTAGGTGATGAATATGAGTTTTTCTAAAAAAGTTTTTTATTCTATATTTTTTATTAGTTTAGATATATTCTTAATATATGGTATTTGTACTGTGTATGATGCAACGATGTTGAATACTTTAAGAAGAGAAGTTAATCTATTAGAAAATAAAGAAATTACTAAAGATTCTTTTTCTTATAAGGTACTTACAAGAGGAGGATATGCTAAAATAGAGGAAGCAATTAAGGAATATTTGTATGATTATTCTAGTTTATTTCAAGATGTCTTAAAAAGTATGAAAGATGAGAAATTAAAGAAAGTTTTATCTTATGATAATTATTTAAACGATGGTCCTTTATTTGAGAAATCTATTTCTTATTTAGAAAAAGAAAAAGATAAGTTTAATAAGAATATTGATCAATTATTATTTTTGTCTAGTGAAGATAGTATGAAGAGTTATGTTAATCAAAAAGGATATCAAGAGTATTATCAGAAACTATATGAAGAATTATTTATTACAGATCATTTTATTAATGAATTTAAAGATAATGAATCTTTATTAGAATCAGTAAAAGTGAAAATGAATACGATATATGATAATAGTTTAGGAGTGTTACGTTTTCTAGCAAGTGATACTGAAAACTGGAAATTAGAAGATGGAGAAATTAAATTCCAGACTCAAGCTTTATATGATCAATATATGACATATATTTCTCAAATTACTAATTCTTAAGTACTGACTAGGTAGTTGGTACTTTTTTTGTTGAAAATTGATTGTTTCTTTTCTATAAAAGGCTATGTTATAATAAATATGTATTAAATGTAGGTGATTTTATGAATTATAAAGGTAATAATAGAAATAGGAAGTTTAATTTAAAGAATCGGTTTCAATATTGGTTTGATAATCGTATGGCAAAGGGTTCTTTAGGATTAATTCGTGTATTAATAATTGCTTCTATTTTACTTGCTGTTATTGTTGCTTCATTAATAATTGCTTTTCATTTTAATGAAGAGGGAGAAACTGTTTCTATTTTTTGGGATAGTATTTCTACTATTATTAATGCTTGGATGCCTTCTTTTGAAGATGGAAGTATTGGTTATTTAATACTAATGTCTATTGTTGCGATTGCAGGACTATTATTTACTAGTGTTTTAATTGGTATTATTACTAGTGCAATTGAAGAAAGAATTGATAATTTAAAAAGAGGAAATTCTGTTGTTTTGGAAAAAAATCATATTGTAGTATTAGGTTTTTATCCTGGAGAATATACTTTGTTACATCAGTTAATTCTTGCTTCTAGTGGAAATCCTACTTGTATTGTAGTTGCCGAAGATATGGATAGAGGAGAAATGGAAGACTTAATTTCTAGTAATTTAGATATTCCAAGGAATGTTCGAATTGTTTGTAGAACAGTGGATATTACTGATCCTGTTTCTCTTGAAAAGTGTTCTGTGGAAACTTGTAAGACAGTAATTGTTAGTCCAACAGAAGATATGCGTACAATTAAGACTATTCTTGCTGTATCTGCTCTTCTTGAAGAAAAAGGCGTACCTGAAATTAGTGTAAATGCTATTATATCAAAGAATGAATATCATTTTCCTCCTTCTATTATTGAGGCTAATAACATTACAACTCTACAAACCAATCAAATATTAGCTAAGATGATTGCTCATTCTTGTACTCAGACAGGATTATCTGAAACATTTCGTGAAGTATTTGATTTTGAAGGGTCTGAATTTTATCTAATAGAACTTCCTGATATTAATGGATTAACCTTTTCACAATTACTCATGAAGACAAGTCATGGTACTCCTTTGGGAGTTTTACGAGAGGGAAAGATTCTAATTAATCCAGGAGCTGATTTTATTCTTTCTGATAAGGATAAGATTTTAGTTTTTTCTGAGGAAGTTGATTCTGTGCGAATGGAGGAATTTGATTCTATCGAGAATTTAAAAAAGGATAAGGAAATTGTGGATATAGAAGATGATACTGATACCGTTATCATTGGTAATAATGAATCTTTATCTACTATTCTTCATGAATTACCTGATAATGTTTCTCATGTTCTTCTTGTAGGAGAAGATTCTAGTAGAATTGAGAAAAAAGAATTGGAAGATGTTGCTTCAGAACGTAATCTTAAACTAAGATTTTATAATGAAGATGTTCATTCAGAAAAAGGTTTATTAGCTCTTGCTCAAAAGACAGAACATATTATTATTTTGAATAATCATGAAGGAGATTCAGAAGAATCTGATATGGAAGCAATTTTCATGTTGCTAAATCTTCGAGATATTAGAAAAAGACATCATTTGAATTTTAATATTACTGTAGAAATGCAACAAGAACATCATCAAAAATTGGTTGGAAGAGGAGATCGTACGGATTATTTAGTAGTATCTAGTATGTCATCTTTAATTCTTGCTCAACTTGCAGAGAATCCTGAATTGAAAGATGTTTTTAGAGAGATACTGTCTAATGAGGGTAATGAATTGTATTTAAAAAATGCTGGACTAATAAAGCTTGAAGGAGGATATTCTGTTCGTGATCTTCGAATGATTCTATTAAAACATGGATATATCTTTTTAGGCTATGTTGATGCTTCAAAGAATAATCATTTTCATCTTCCTTTAGATGAAATAGTGATATTAAAAAATGAGGATAATCTCATTGTATTGGGAGAAAAGTAATTCGAGATATATAAACTTATAAACCTATTGGATTATGATATAATGAATGTGTCAAGGAAACTTGCATATAATAAAAAAGGAACACTTAATTATCGCATGTTGAGTGTTGCCAATATAATTGGGTTCACCTAATTCATTGCTGAGTTAGGTGATTTTCATTTCATATTAAAACTATAAATGGTAGTAATACTAGTAGGAAGATAAGTAAAAGATTAAAATTCTTTTTTAAACATATTATCGCCTTCTTTCCTTGTGGAAATTTGGCAATTACCCAACTTATTAAATGTTCCTAAAATTAACGTATCAAAAGTAATGTTTTTGTTTACAAAAAAAGAAGATGTTTCTTCTTTATATTACAATTGTAATTACATTATTTGATCCTTTATTTACTACTTTAGTAAGTGTATTTTGTAATTTGAATCTTATGTTATCTGGCATAAGATTTATTTTTGATTGAATACCTTCTTGAACGATTGATTCTAAACTTCTTCCAAATATTTCACTTTTCCAAATATCATTGTTATTGTTGTTTAGATAATCGATTAATTCTTTAGATTGGATTTCACTACCTATGATTGGTTCAAAGGTTGATTCTACATCTACTTTAACCATATGAATCGATGGAGCAACGGCTTTTAATTTTATTCCAAAACGAGATCCTTGTTTAATAATTTCTGGTTTATCTAATTTCATATCTTCTATGGTTGGAGTAGCTATTCCATATCCTGTTTGTTTTACCATTTTTAAAGCATATTTTAATTGATCATATTCCTTTTTTGCGATACTCAAATCCTGAAATAGAGATAATAAGTCTGCTTTTGTTTTAATATCTACATGAATTAAATCATTTAAAGTATCATTAAATAATCTAATTGGAGCTGTTAAATTTACTGTAATTATTCCAGTAGAAGTATCTACTTCTGATAAGAAACTTTTTTCTATGTTTTCATTTTCTAAGAATTTTTCTGTTATTTTGTCTACATCTCTTATTTTATCTATCTCTATAACACTTTCTTTAATCGAATCGATATAGGATTTTTTTATACTATTATCTGGATTCAAGATAGCTATCCATTCTGGCATATTGACTCTTACTTCCAATACTGGGAATTCGTATAGAGCTTCTCTTAATATATTATACATATCTTTTTCTGTCATGCTTTCAATACTGATTGGTAATACAGGTACTTGATATTCTTCTTTTAGACTTTCTGCTAGATCTTCTGTTTCTTTTAGAGTGGGATGTGTTGAATTTAATACGACAATGAATGGTTTTCCAATTTCTTTTAATTCTTCAATCACTCGTCTTTCAGCATCAATATAGTCACTTCTTTGAAATTCTCCAATAGAAGAATCTGTTGTGACAACAATACCAATTGTTGAATGCTCTTTAATTACTTTTTCTGTTCCAATTTCAGCGGCTTCTACAAATGGAATTTCATCATTATACCAGGGAGTTTTTACCATTCTTGGTCCATTTTCATCTGTTGCTCCTATTGCATTATTAATCATATATCCTACACAATCTATCAATTTAATATTACAAGTTACATCATCTACTTTTATTTTAGCTGTATTATTTGGTACAAATTTTGGTTCTGTTGTCATAATTGTTTTTCCTGCTGCACTTTGAGGTATTTCATCTAAAGTCCTTTTCTTTTCATATTCATCTTCTATATTTGGAATAATTAAGGTTTCTACCATTCTTTTAATAAAGGTAGATTTCCCCGTTCTTACAGCACCAACTACTCCTAGGTAAATATCTCCACCACTTCTTTTCGCAATATTTTTTATTATTTCTTTCTTTTCCATATTACTCTCCTTATTAATAAATAATTATGATATTGTAATAAAAAAAAGAACTATTTTCATAGCCTTTATTAAAACATTTTATCAATATCCTTTGGAACATTATCATTTAATATCGCTGTTATTATCTTATCTTCTTTTTCTTTTGATACTTCTTTCCCAGTAAGATTACTTAGATCTTGAATTACTTCTCGTAATGATTTCTCATCTTTCATATTATTGCCTTGTAATTTTTTTGCAAGATTTAGAATGGTTTCTTTGTTAATGTTGGTTTTCTTTTCTATTCTATTAAATAAACTATCTTTAAACATAAAACCTCCTACCATATTATATGTAAGAGGTTTTTTTCTCAGTACTTAATTATTTCTCATTTTATTTATTTGTTCACACTTTTTGTTGAATTCATCAATCGTAATTAGTCCATTTCGATATCTTTCTTGAAGAATGGCTAGAGATTTATCAGCCATAACAATTTTATTAGTAGCATCACTAGAAGCAATTTTTACTCTTTTGTCTTCTTGAAACATATTTACTTTTTCTCTATTTTTTTTTCCTTCTTCTACTATAAAATTATGTCTTTTTTCAAAGTTTGAAGTAAATCCATTATTGTTATTATTTCCAATTATCATTCTTCATTATCACTCCTATTTTTAAATTGTAATATAATTGGTGTTCCTGTAAAATCAAAGTTATCTCTAATTTTATTTTCTAAATATCTTTCATATGAGAAATGAACTAAACCTTTATTGTTTACTCGGAATGTAAATTTAGGAGGATTAATTCCTGTCTGTGATGTAAAATATATTTTTAATCTTTTTCCTTTATAAGTAGGGGGCAGATTGCATTCATAAGCTTCTTCTATTACTTCATTTAGAAGGGATGTTTTAATTTCTTTTTTGATATTTTCTTTTACTTTTATAATTTCAGGCATTAGAGTATGAATTCTTTTCTTCGTTAGTGCTGATAAAAATACGATAGGTGCATAAGGAGCAAATTGAAATTCACTTCTCATCAATTTTTCAAATTCTTGAATCGTAGTATCTTCTACTAAATCCCATTTATTTACAACAAATATTAATCCTTTTCCTCTTTCAATTGCATAGCCTGTGATATGTTTATCATGTTCTGTAATTCCTTCACTACCATTAATTACTACTAAACAAATATCACTTCTATCAATTGCTTGTAAGGATCTTAATAAACTATATTTTTCAATGGTATCAAAGATTCTTCCTTTTTTTCTCATACCTGCTGTATCTATCATAATAAACTCTTCATTATGATATTTTAAAATGGAATCAATTGAATCTCTTGTTGTTCCTGCAATATCTGATACTACTACTCTTTCTTCATTTAATAGAGCATTCATTAAAGAACTTTTTCCAACATTAGGTCTTCCTATGATAGAAAATTTGATTCTATCATCCATTTCTTCTTCTTTTATTTTAAAATCCATGGTAATAGTATCCAATAAATCAATATATCCAGTATTATGAATACTACTAATAGGAATATAGGTATCAAATCCTAATTCATAAAAATCATAAATATTATTTTGAGCTTCTTTTACATCTATTTTATTAATCGCAACTATTATTTTTTTATCTGATTTTCTTAATAAGTTACTAATCATTTTATCATTTGGTGTTAGTCCTTCTTTTCCATCTACTAAGAATACAATTACATCAGCTTCTTTAATAGCAATTTCTGCTTGTATTTTAATATCTTTATTAAAATCAATTTTTTCGGTATCTATTCCACCAGTATCAATTAAATAGAATCTTTTATTATTATAAGATGCTTCTCTATAGATTCTATCTCTTGTAACACCTGGGGTATCTTCTATAATAGATACTTTTTCACCTACTATTTTATTAAATAAAGTAGACTTTCCAACATTAGGTCTTCCTACTAATGCTACTGTTGGTAATTTCATGATACTGGCCTCCTTTTGGTCTTATTATAGCATAGCTTTGTAAACTTTTAAAGAAATAATCTTTCTATTATTAACAACTTTTGTAAAAAAATGATATAATAATTAATTAGGAGGAAAATTATGGATAAAAATAATAATTCTAAGGTAATTAAGTGGTATAATGATGCTAATCTTATTAGTACATTAATTATTGGTTGTATATTAGTAATTATTTTATTAGGACAATCTTTTGCTGTAGGAGAAGGATTATCATTAATCGGAAGTATTATTAATCATAATAGTACATATTTTGTTTTATTAATTTATTTTATTTTTTTAAATTTTAGATTTGGGAAAAGATATTTTAATTATTTAAATGCCGTATTAATATTATTATATCTTATTCTTACTGTTACTTCCTTTTTAACAATTATACATTCCTTTTCATTAACTACGGTATTAACTTTTACCATTCATTTTGTTCTTCTTATTTATTTATTACATACTATGGTGAGAGGTACTAGATTTTGGAAAGAATTTCATTTTCAAAATTCTCCTTTTAATGAATTGACTAATGAATGGCTGTTTTACTGTGTCTTTGTTCTAGCAACTTTTCTATTAGCAGTAAGATTAATTAGTACTACGGTATTAGATGGGGTTATTCTATCTTTGATGGATTCTATCTATTATATATTATTTGCAAGATTTATTTTTCTTTATCGAGATTATTTAGATAAAAAGAAAAAGGATGTTGATAATAAAGGAAATTTTGATGAAATTAAAAATAAGATTCAAGAGAAGATAGATGATGCTTCTAATGCTGTTCAAGATTTTCTAGATAATAAGAAAGAAGATCAAAAACTATCCAATAATCAGGAAGTAAAAGAAAAAGATAATTCAGAAAAAGTAGTTGAGAAGAAAAAGTCTACTCGAAAAAAAACAAATCATAAAGGAGATGATCATGTGGGATTATTAGATGATATGGATAAAGGAATCCAAAATGCTTATCATGATATTACAGAGAAAGTAAAAAAGATGGATGTTGATCAGAAAGTTAAAAAGATAGGAAATAAACTATCTAATGAGGCAGAAACTGCTTCTAAGAAGATAGATCAATTTGTTAAAGAAAAAGAAATTGATAAAAAGATTAATCAAGTAGGAGAATCTTTTACTTCTACGGGGAAAAACATGTCTAAAGAAATTGATAAAATGTTTCATAATGAGAATAAAAATGAAAAAACGGGGGATAAATAATTATGAATTTATTTGAAGAAATAGAAAAAGAAAAGGAAGATTTTCCAAAAGTTCGAACTATTACGAAAGAAATGGAAAGTGTACATCTTAATTTTTATCAAGTTTTTGCTATTGTCATATTTGTTATTTGTGTCTTTTTAGGAATCTTCTTAGGAAATTTATTTTCTACTTGTCAAGCATCGTCTTATTATTACACTAATGTTTGTGTTGTAAAAGAATTTAATTTTTCTTTAATGATTGTGATATGGTTTATTAGTCTTATTTTTTGTGTTTTTATGTTTTCTATTGGACACATTGTTTACTATTTAAGTGAAATAAATAAAAAACTTGGAAAAAATCGTGATTAATTGTTGCTTTTTCGATTAAAACATGGTAATTTTAGTATGTAAGCATACACAAATGCTTAATTTACATAGGGAGGTAAATAAATATGAAAAAAGTTGAATTAGTAGAAGCTGTTGCTACTGCTACAGGATTAACTAAAGCTGACTCTACTAGAGCAATTGATGCTACTTTTGCTGCTATTACTGGTGCTTTAGCAAAAGGAGATAAAGTTCCTCTAGTTGGATTTGGTACTTTCGGAGTTTCTAAGAGAGCTGCTCGTGAAGGACGTAATCCTAGAACTGGTGAAACAGTTAAAATTGCTGCTAGAAAGGCTGTTACTTTCAAAGCAGGATCAGCTTTAAAAGATGC
>CADBSF010000053.1 GCA_902797265.1 uncultured Erysipelotrichaceae bacterium | reverse complement strand
GGACCTGAGATATCTAAACATATTGGGAATGATTCTATTGAATTATCTCAAAAGATTTATGATTGTTTTTTAGTACCTATTGTTAATCTTTTAAAAGAAAAAGAATATGAGGTTGCAGTTAAAAGATATATTTCTATGACAAATTTATTAAAAAATTATTATGGTGTTACTTCTCCATTAGAAGTAGATTCTTCTTATATATTTCAAAATGGTGGACATGGTTATTTAAAAAAACATTTATAAAATAAGAAAAAATAATATTACTGAAGTGATTCAGTAATTTTTTTGGGATAGTTTTTATTGATTTAAGTCTTATAAAATGATATTATTAGTATAGGTATAGGGTTGGATGTTATTACTAGTGTTTTTTTATACCCTTTACTTTGATTAATATTTAATTTATACTATTAGATGTGTTGGGAGATGACGTGATTGATTATTACAATGTCAGATATTTTAAATATAGCTCGTAAAATAGTAGATATATTCTTAGTATGGTTTATTTTTTACTATATTCTTAAAAATATAAAAAATAATGTGAAATTATCATTAATCTTTAAGGGAGTATTTCTTGTTATTGTATTAAAAGTACTTAGTGATTGGTTAGGATTTATTACAGTGGGTTATTTACTTGATTATATTATTCAATGGGGACCTGTTGCTTTAATTATTATCTTTCAACCAGAAATACGTACTATCTTGGAACAACTTGGAAGAAGTAAATTATTAGGAAGACATAAAGTACTTACAGTAGATGAGAGAGAACATTTAGTATATGAAATGGTTAATGCGATTGATTATTTAAGAAAAGAAAGAATTGGTGCATTAATTGTAATAGAAAGAGATATTTCTTTAGGTAATTATATTGATAAGGCAAAGAAATTATATGCTGACTTATCTAGTGACTTATTAATCGCAATTTTTTATGAAGGAAATCCTTTACATGATGGAGGAGTTATTATTCAAGGGGATCGTATTACTTGTGCAGGAGCTGTTTTTCCAACAAGTAATAGTTCTAAATTAAATAGACGTTTAGGTACTCGTCATAGAGCGGCTTTAGGACTTGCAGAAGAGACAGATGCTATTTGTATTGTAGTTAGTGAGGAGACAGGAAGAGTTTCTATTGCTTTAAAAGGAGAACTATTATATAACTTATCTATTGA
Source organism: uncultured Erysipelotrichaceae bacterium (assembly GCA_902797265.1). Lineage (GTDB taxonomy): Bacteria > Bacillota_I > Bacilli_A > RF39 > UBA660 > UBA3789. The sequence goes on along the minus strand of CADBSF010000053.1, from coordinate 39,913 downwards.
TGATGTTAGAATGTTACTAATTGATGAGTTAAGACCTAAACAAGAAAGTGAATATGATGATGCAGAAGAAATGAACGAGGAAGAGATATATGAAGAAGATAGGTAGATTTTTTGGAAAATTTTTTCGTCATATTGGATTGTTTTTTGATAAATGGTTAATTACTCCTATTACTAAATTATTACTTAAGATTATGCAAATTGGTAATGGATTAGTAAAAGATTTTGATAAAGTATCGGGGAAAAAGAGTACTTTATTAGCTGTTAGTTTATTACTAGCATTTGGAGTATTTATTGTTATTGATCAAGAATCTAATATTATGATTGATCAATATGCTGAAATATTATATAATCAACCAGTTACGGCTGTTTATAATGAAGAGTCTTATGTTGTAGAGGGTCTTCCAAAAGATGTTGATATTACATTAATCGGTCAAAGAAGACATATTTTTTTAGCAAAACAGTCTCCTTCAAAAGGAGTTAGTGTGGATTTAACAGGATTAAAACCTGGTAATCATAAAGTTACTTTAAAGTATACACAAAGATTAAAGTCTTTAGATTATAAACTTGATCCTTCTCAAATTACAGTTACTATTTATGAGAAAGTAAGTGATAATAGAAATCTAACATATGATATATTACATCAAGAAGATTTAGATACGAAGTTATATATTAGTAATGTAGAAATTGATAGAAGTGATATTATTATCAAAGGTGCTCAATATAAATTAGATAAAGTTGCTAGCGTTAAAGCTTTATTAGATGTTAATAACATTCCTAATCCTAAAGCTGGAGTGATTACAGTTAAAGATATTCCATTAGTTGCTTACGATAATAATGGAAAAGCAATTAATGTTGAGATTGTTCCTAAAACAGTAAGTGCTAATGTTACCATTACTTCTCCTAGTAAAGAAATTCCTGTAAAAGTAGTACCTGTTGGTAATTTAGCTTTTGGTAAATCTATTAAGTCAATGGAATCTAGTCTTTCTAAGATAACTGTTTATGGAGAAGCTGATGCAATTGAAAAAATAGAACAATTAGAAGTAGAAATTGATGTTAAAGGACTTGATAAGAATAAGGATTATAATGTTACTTTGAAAAAACCAAAAGGAATTACTGAATTAAGTTCTAAAACAATGTCTGTTAAAGTTAATATTGATAATTCTGCTAGTAAAGAATTTGAAAATATTAGTATTGGTGCAGAGAATCTAGCAGATAATCTAAAAGTACAAGCTTTATCTGATGAATATCGTACAGTTACTGTTGTTGTTCAAGGTAGTGAAGAAGTTATTAATTCTATTCAACCTAGTGATATTTCAGCTTATATTGATTTAACTAATTATGGTGTTGGAGAACATGAAGTAGAAGTTAAAGTTACAGGAAATGATTTAAAACTTACTTATACACCAAAGACTAAGAAAATTAAAGTTAGAATTAGTGAAAAATAGAGAGAAATCTCTATTTTTTTGTATATTTCTTTATTTGTCTCATATATTTAAGTAGTCGAGGTGAATTATGAAAAAAATATTGGTTGTTTTTATTGGGGGATTATTTCTATTAACAGGGTGTTTTGGTAATCATGAAAAGAATGCTTTACAAGATTTAGAAAAAGTTCTTCAATTAAAAAGTTATGAAGTAAAAGGAGATTTAACTGTTCATAATAATGATGATGTTTATCATTATAAAGTGGAAGTTCTTTATCAAAAGAATAATCATTATCGAGTGGAGTTTACCAATACTAGTAATCAACATTCTCAAATCTTATTAAAGAATAAAGATGGTGTTTATGTATTAACTCCATCTTTAAACAAGAGTTTTCGTTTTCAAAGTGATTGGCCTTATAATAATTCCCAAATCTATTTATTGGATGCTTTAGTAAGAGATATTGTAAATGATAAAAATCGTATCTATGAAAAGAAAGAGAATCAAATATTTTTTTCTACTAAAGTGAATTATCCAAATAATAGTAAATTAGTGTCTCAAAAGATAATATTTGATAAGAAGTTAAAACCAGTGAAGGTAAGTGTACTTGATGAGAATGGAATTGAAAAGATGTTTTTTGAATTTAATAAAGTCAACTATTCTCCTAAGATTAGTAAAGATACTTTTTCTATAGACTCTATTATGGATTCTAAGGAAACAGAAGTTACAGATGATGTTGGAGTACTGGAAGATATTATATATCCTTTAGTATTACCTAGTGGTACTAAGCTTACGAATGAAGATATTATAAAAAAAAGTAATGGAGAAAGAGTATTAATGACTTATGATGGAGAGAAAAGTTTTCTATTAGTAGAAGAAACTGCTGATGTATTTGATGAATTTACTGTTATTCCAACTTCAGGAGAACCTTTCTTATTAATGGATTCTTTAGGTGTTATTACTAATAATTCTCTATCTTGGACTAGTAGTGGAATTGATTATTATATGGTAAGTGATGTTATGAGTCGTGAAGAGTTGATTGAGGTAGCTCAGTCTATTGGTGGAACTATTTCGATTAAATGATAGACTTCTTCTATTTATTTGTGTTATAATCATTTTAGGTGATTTTTATGGCAAGTAAGCAAAATAACAAAAAGAGTAATAAGGGTCAAAATAAAGGAGGTTCTCTTTCTACTAAAAATATAAAGGAACAGAAAGAAGAAAAAACTGTTTCTACAAAGAATACTAGTAGTAAGAAAACTAATAAACCTGTATATGTAAATAATAAGAAGAAAGAAGAAGATTCTTATGAATTAAGTCTTCGTACTAAGATTTATACAGTTGTTGGAATTATATGTGTCTTCTTAGTATTCTACATTATTACTGTTTATGTTACTGGAAATAATGTTACTAAGAGTGATGAAGAAGAGGAAGAAACTGTTAGTATTTCTTATGATGAGATTATTTTAGGTAGAAGTCTTTCTATGGGAAAAGAAGAATACTTAGTAGTTTTCTATGATGGAAGTAATGAAGAATTAGTGGAAGATTATGGTAATATGATTAGAGATTATCGTAATAAAGAAGAACATTTACCTATCTATGTTGTTAATATGAGTAAGATTTATAATTCTAGATTTGAAACTACTGAAGAATCTAATAAGAATCCAGATACGACTGCTAATATGAGAATTAATGGACCTACTTTAATTCGTGTTATTGATGAAAAAGTAGTAGAGTATTTAGAAGGAAAAGACGCTATTAGTGGAGTACTTGCTTAAAAGAGAGAAATCTCTTTTTTTTGTTTTCTTTTTATGATATGATTATTATTAGGATGGATGTGGTGTTGTCATGATAAGGAAAAGTAAAAAAGAGAAGAATAATCAGAAAAGTGAGAGTAAGATTCGTAGAATATTTGTTTTTGATGAGGAAGAAGATAATTCATCTAAATCTACTTTTTCTTTACTAGAAGTTATTCTAATTATTTTTGTTTCTATTTTTTTTGGATTTGTAATTGGATATATTATTACTTATAGTAAGATGGATATTAAAGTAAAAGAAGATTCTAATGTTGGAGAAATTGTGGATGCTTATAAGATGATTCGAGATAATTATTATGGAGAATTTGATATAGAAAAGTTAAAAGAATCTGCAATTAACGGAATGCTTAAATCTTTAGATGATCCATATTCTATTTATATGAATAAAGAGTCTACTAGTAATTTTAATGATTTAACAAATGGTTATTTTATTGGTATCGGTATTTCTGTTTTATATGAAGAAGAATATAATAGAGTTGTTGAGGTTACTAAAGATTATCCTGCTGATAAAGTTGGGGTTCAAGTAGATGATATTATTGTAAAAGTAGATGGGGTTGATTGTAAGGGTGTTTATGGACAAGAATTATCTGATCTTATTCGAGGAGAAGCAGGTACTAAATTTACTTTAACAGTTTTAAGAGATGAGAAAGAAATTGATTTTGAAATTACTAGGGGAAAAATAGATATTGATAGTGTAAGTGGAGAAGTATTAGAATCTAATATTGGATATCTTAAAGTTAGTAATATTGCTTCTAACACTTATGATCAATTTAAAGAAGAATTAGAAAAACTTGAAGAAGAAAAGATTCAATCATTAATTATCGATGTTAGAAATAATCCAGGAGGACAAATTCAACAGACGAGAGAGATATTAAGTTTATTTTTTAAAAAGAAGACTGTTTTATTTCAAATAGAGGCTAAGAATAAAAAAGAAAAAATAAAAAGTTTGAATAATACTTCTAGAGATTATCCTATAATAGTATTAATTAATCATGGAAGTGCTTCTGCTGCTGAGATTATTGCTTCATGTTTCCAAGATAATTATTCGAAAGCAAAAATAGTAGGAGTTACTTCTTATGGAAAAGGAACGGTTCAAAAGAATTTATCATTATCTAGTGGAAATAGTTATAAGTTTACTACACAGAAATGGCTTACTTCTAAAGGGAAATGGGTACATGAGAAAGGTGTAGAACCAGATATTAGTGTAGAACAAGAAGAAGAATATTATGAAAATCCTACTAAGGAAACAGATGCTGTATTAAAGAAAGCAATTGAATTATTAAAAGAGTCTTAATGAGACTCTTTTTCGATGCAATTTATTATGAGTTGATAATTCTTTTTTTGAGGACTACAGGTTGTTAAAACGAGTTGATTTTCTATTTCTTTATTTAGATGAATATAACCTGTCTTTTTTTCTTCCCAAATATCTTTTACAATATAAGTATATTTCTCTTGATACATTATTAGATTAATTTCATCATTTATTTCTAATTGATCAAGTTGTTCAAAATAAGCAATCTTTCCTTCTCCGGAATGTGCAGCTAGGAAAAGAATGCTCGGAAAGGAAGATTCTTTTAGAATCGTAATATTCTTTTCAATAGTGTTTTCTTCACTATCTATTTCATATAAGTATTCTTCTAAATCTATTTTTGGTATTGTTATTTTTCCTATCTTTTCCTTTGCTTCTTTTACTTGGAATTGATAGATAGGATTTGTTTTCTCTTTTTCTTTTGGTAGAGAAAGATATCTTGATACTATTAATCCTAAAATAATACTGATAAGAAATAGACTAATGTATCGAATAATCTTTCCCATAATGATTTTTCTATATGAGTATCTGGTACTGGTATTTTATAATCTTTTAATTCTATGATTTCTTCATTGGTATCTTTTACTTCTACTTCAAAAGAATCTATTTTTTCATAACCATCTTTGGTATTAATTTGTGTAAATGTATAAGTTCCATAAGGTAGAATAACTTCTATTTTTCCAGATTCATCTGTTATGATTGTTTTTATTAATTCATTTTTATTATTTCTTATTTCAAAAGATACATTTTCTTCTCCTTTGAATAATTCATTTTCTCCAAATAATTTATTGATAATGATTTTTTTCTCTATAATTTTATTTTCTACTATACATTGAACAATTGGTTTTTCTTTTGATATGGTAATTTCATAGACTTTATCATTAATTAAATAACCTTTTCCTGGAGAAGATTCTTTTAGATAGTAGGTTCCTATCTCTAAGTCTTTTACTATTATTCCGTTATTTTTAATTTCATATTCTTGTATTTTTTCCATTTTATCATTATAGAGAATATATTTTGCTCCATCTAGAATTCCTTCTCCTGTTGGGATAATAGATTGCGTATCTTTATCTATTTTAGTAATTTCTAATGATGTTTTGATTACTTTTATTTTTAATTCTGTTTTTTTATTATCAATATTTCCAATTTTTACTAGATTTTGACTATTTGGAGATTGATAGAAGATAATTGGTTCTTGATAGATATCTCTTTTTGAATAGAATTCATAGGAGTATTCTCCTTTTTTCTTAGCTGGTATAGTGATTTGATTTCCTTGAATGGTTATTTCTTCATTATTTGTTTGATAATAAGATAAAAGATTATTGGTATCTGTAATGGTAATTGGTTGATTTTCTACAAATGTGTATTCTAAGTTTAGAGTAGGGGTTTCTTCAAAATGGTTTACTAGATAATCGATTTCTAACATTTCATCAACAAATATATCAATTTTATTACCATTTAAAGAGTCTGTGAAATAGAAATATCCTCCTGTTGGATCTGCTGTTTTCCATATTAAGAATTGGGTAATGGCATACCATTTTATATCAGTATGATTTTGATATCCATATCCAAAATAAGCAATTTTTGCAATCTTATCCATCTGTTCTTCTGTTAAGTTATCTACTTTAATGGAAGAGAAGTATTCCCCATCTTCTCTAAATCCTGAGAATGGTTCTACACAATAAGCAAACTTATCGGTACCTTTTTCTCGAAAGAATCTTGCTTTTTGAAAATATATTGTATTGGTAGAAGATTGATGTTTATTGATATAGATTCCATCAATGTACTCAGCTTCATAAAAATTTGCATCACTTGCTTTAACATTTGTCATTGTTAAGAATAGAAAAATGCTAAAGAATGTTATTAAGAAAAATATTTTTTTTATAATAATCCCTCCTTCTTTTTTCTTAATGGGATTCATCTTATCACTTCTATTTTTTCTTTGCAAATCGAGGTTTTTGCATTTTCTTTTCCATTTTTTTCTGAATTTTTATTTTTCTCTAGATGAATTTTTCATTTTATTTCAGCATATAATGGGACAAAAACAAATTTATCTATGTTATAATATTTTTTATGTGAGGTGATTGATTTGTCCGATATTGAAATTTCTAGAAAAAGTAAAAAGATGAGTATCACTAATATTGGTAAAAGTATTGGTCTTTCTTCTTCGGAAATTATCCCTTATGGAAAGTATAAAGGTAAAATTCAATTGAAGAAAAAAAGAGATAAGAAAGGAAAACTTATTCTTGTTACGGCTATTTCTCCTACTCCTTTAGGAGAGGGAAAAACTACGGTTAGTATTGGTTTAGGGGATGCCTTAAAAAGAATGGGAAAAAAGGTTATTATTGCTTTAAGAGAGCCTTCTATGGGACCTGTCTTTGGTATGAAAGGTGGAGCTTGTGGAGGAGGATATAGTCAAGTTGTTCCTATGGAAGATATTAATCTTCATTTTACAGGAGATTTTCACGCTATTACGAGTGCCAATAATTTAATCTGTGCCGCTATTGATAATCATATTTATTTTGGTAATGAATTAGATATTCAAGAAGTTACTTTTCATCGTACTTTAGATGTGAATGATAGAGCATTAAGAGATGTATCTTTACTTGATCGAAAAGAATCCTTTACGATAACATCTGCTAGTGAGATTATGGCTTTATTCTGTCTTGCTTCTTCTATGGAAGATTTACGAGATAGACTGGGTAATATTATTATTGGTATTAATAGTAAAGGAGAGTTTATTCGAGTAAAACAATTAAAAATAGAAGGAAGTTTAATGGCTTTATTAAAAGATGCTTTTCTACCTAATCTTGTTCAAACATTAGAAAATACGCCAGCTATTATTCATGGAGGGCCTTTCGCTAATATTGCTCATGGTTGTAACAGTATTCAGGGAACTACTATGGCTATGTCTCTAGCTGATTATGTTGTGACTGAAGCTGGATTTGGAGCTGATTTAGGTGCAGAGAAATTCTTTGATATTAAGTGTCGAGTTGGTAATCTGAAACCAGACTGTGTTGTTCTTGTTTCTACGATTAAGGCATTAAAATATCATGGAGGTGTTCCTAAAGAAGATATCTTCTTAAAAAATGATGAGGCTTTAAGAAAAGGTTTTGCTAATTTAGATAAGCATTATGAAAATTTATCCAAATATCAAGTACCAATTGTTGTCTGTTTAAATCAATTTGATACGGACACTTCTCAAGAGATACAAATATTTGAAGAGCATTGTAAAAGTATGAATTATTCTTATTCTATTTCAACTGCTTATCGTGATGGTGGAGAAGGAGCTACTTCTCTTGCTTCTCAAGTATTAAAGGAAAAGAAAAGTAACTTTCAACTCCTATATGATGAAAAGTTACCTATTAAAGATAAAATTCAGAAGATTTGTTGTGAGATTTATGGAGCAAGTAAGGTTAATTATGTTGATGGAATCGATGAAAAAATTCAATTATTAGAGAAAAATCATATGACTAATCTTCCTGTTTGTGTTGCGAAGACTCAATATTCCTTCTCAGACGATTCTAAAAAATATGGAGTCCCTAAGGATTTTGAAGTTACCGTTAAAGATATTCAAATCTATGGAGGAGCTTCCTTTATTACTGTTTTATTAGGTAACATTATATTAATGCCAGGTCTTTCTCGTAAACCAAATTATGAGTTAATTGATGTTTGTGATGGAGAAATTATTAATTTAAGTTAAAAAAAGAATCAATTTATTATGATTCTTTTTCTTCTGTCTTATTATCAATTGTTTCTGATTCTTTTTTCTCTTCGCTTTTATTTTTTTCTTCTTCTTTTTCTTTTTCTATGATATCTTCCACATCAATGGTTCCATTATAAGTAACCTTTTTATAAATAATTGAGTAAGTATAATGACCAGGATTATCGGAATAATCACTTGGAAGAGAGATTGACATATTATCATAGGCTTCCTCTGATAATTCTTCATTGATATAATCTTTTATTTTATCGGATAGTTTTTCTCCTTTTTTTATCTTTATATCTTTTAAAGTAAATTGAACATTTGGTAATTCTTTTTCTTTTACTATGATATTTCCTTTAAATACTTTTTTGTTATAAGAAATAGAATACTCATACTTTCCTGCTTGATTTACATTTACTAGAGCAGTGTCTAATTTTAGATTCTTTATAATTTCTTCCTTTATTTCTTCTGGTTTTTCTATATAATCTTTAATATCTACACTGATCGGAGTATTGATTTCTATTTCTATATCTTTTGCTTTAATATCAATCATTTTCGCTTGTGCTTCTTTTAATTCTTTCTTTTCTATTGTTACTTCATAAGCCGTATGAACAATCTTTTTTTCACGACCATCCATAATTACTCCACTAATTATTAGAAAAATTCCCCATACTGTTAGGGTAATCGTTAGAATCATTCTTTGTTTATTCGTTAATTTCATTTTTTTAACTCCTATTCTTATGTCAATTATATACTATTTTTTTTAACTTCTCAATATTTCTTTAAAAAATATCGAAAAAAATTTAATCTAATGATATAATGGTTATAAGCTGAGAGAGTGGTGATTCTATATGGCAGATATTGAAGTTGGAAATTATGGTGTCTTTGATGACGCTATTTCAACAGGTAATAATCTTAATTCTAGCCTAACTGATTATCAATCTAGTATTGAATCCAATCAAAACAAATTATTAGATGCTTCTGTTTTTCAAGGACCGATTGCGGATAATTGTAATGAAGCACTTACTGATTTAAAAACAAAAATCTCTAATATTATTAGTAATATTACTACGATTAATCAAAATTTATCTGCATTTAAGACTTCTTATTTAAATGCTGATTTAGATGCTGGTAAAATTATTATTGGTGAGGATGGAAAAATTACAATTCCTAAAATACCAGCAAATATGAAAGCATCTGCTTCTGGCTTTCTGATTCCTTTTACTAATGATGTAGCTTATAAAGTTACTTCCGTATTTGGAAAAAGAAGACCTCCTTGTGAGGGTGCTAGTTCGGATCATAAAGGTATTGATATCGTGGCTCCTGGAGGAACTCCTATTCATGCAGTTTGTGGGGGAAAAGTATTATCTGCTGGTGAACTTGGTGGATATGGTAATTGTGTTACTGTTCAGATGGATGATGGAAGAATTGTTTATTATGGACATTGTTCGAAGGTTACTGTAAAAAAAGGTGATGTGATTAAAGCTGGTGACGTAGTTGGTAAGGTTGGTCATACGGGAGTTGCTTCTGGAGATCACTTACACTTAGAAATTCGAAAAGTTGATAGTAAAGGACATAAAACTTGGTATAATCCTCAATCTTCTGAATATTTAGGTAATTCTATGCCTGGTAAATATAAAGTTTAAAAAAACTTCTCAATGGAAGTTTATTTCTAATAAAATAATTATTTGTAATAATAAAAATAGTGGTATTAAAATTAAAAACCCTATTTTTTTTGTTTTATGATGAAAAAGAATCATTCCTAAGAGAGAGCCTAAACTACCTCCTAGTAGAGATATTCCTAATAGAACTTTTTCTGGTATTCGATATTTTTTCTTAATTGCTTTATATTTATCTATTCCAAATAATAGAAAAGATAGAATATTAATACTAATTAGATAAATCATCATATGCTTTTACTCCTTGATATGTATCTCTTCTAATCATTTCTTTATCAATATCATTTAATACACAGAATTTTTTGATTAACCAAGTAGGTTCTATTAATTCTTCTTTATCTGGATCTCCTGTAATTCTATGAATGACAATTTCTTCTCTTAAATATTCTAATTGAGATACTACAATATCTATATATTCTTCTTTTGTTAGAATATGAAATTTATTCTTTTGATAAAGTTTTTCTAGAGGAGTATTTTTTAATATACTAAGCATATGTATTTTGATACCTTGAATATCTAATTTATTTAGATATTTCACGGTATTTATCATATCCTCTTTTGTTTCATAGGGAAGACCATTTATGATATGAACAACTACATTGATATGATTCTTTCGTAAGATAGTAACCATTTCTTTAAAACATTCTAGACTATGACATCTATTAATTAACTTAGATGTTTCTTCTTTTATTGTTTGTAAACCTAATTCTATTGTTAGAAAAGTTCTTTTATTTAAATCTTTTAAGTATTCTAAGCATTCCTCTGAAATGGCATCTGGTCTTGTTGCGATACTAATACCAATTACATTTTCTTCCTTTAGGACTGGTTCATATACTTCTTTTAATTTACTTACTTCAGCATAAGTATTAGTTCTTGCTTGAAAATAAGCAATATACTTGGCATTTGGCCATTTCTCTTTCATTTTCTCTTTTACTTTTTGAAATTGAATTACTATCGAATCCTTCTTATCACCAGCAAATTCTCCACTACCTGATTTTGAACAATAAATACATCCTCCATAACCCTTTGTTCCATCTAAGTTAGGACAGGAAAAGCCAGCGTTTAAACTGACTTTGCATACTTTTTCATGAAACATCGATTTATAATAATAATCTAAGGTATGATATCTTTTGATTGAATTTGAATATTTAAAATGATTCATATAATTAATCCTCGCTTATTGTATATAAATAAATTGCTTTTAGAAAATCATTTTGTTTCTTACTTGATATTTTTCTTAATTCTTTATAATTCTTATTCTTTATTTGATGATATAGATTGATTTCTTTTATTTTAGATTTTTCTTTTGATTTTTTTTCTAATCTTAATTCTTTATGAAATTCTTTTAAGATAGCTTTATTAAATTGATTATAAGTATAAACTTTATCTTTTTTGATATGGAAATCTTCCGCAATCGATTCCATTATTTCTAATAATAGAATATCTGACTCTTCTTTCTTTTCTAATGATTCGTATCGTTCTTTATATTTTACAGATTGAAGTATTTCTTCTAATAAATAGTGATATGTAGTTGTATACTTCTTTTTTGTTTTATTAATACTGTTCTTTTTTAACTTATAAATATTTCCTTCATATTGTTTCATAGTACACCTTATTTTCCCCTTGAATTTGTAGTCATTATATCATAGCCTAACATTTTTTGCAAATATGTGGTATGATTATAGTAGGTGGTGAAGACATGAAGAAAAAGAGAGTTAGATTAACTCCTGGATTTCGATTGTTTTTAAAAATATTGGGAGTTATTCTCTGCATACTATTAGGATTATTTTTATTCTATTTAAAAGAAATCTCTGAATTAGAGAAACTTGGATATAGTAAGAAAGCTTCTCAAGAAATCTTATTTTCTTTTCATAAAGATTATGTTATGAATGTAGGAGAGAATAAGACTTTGAATGCTGCTTTTGAAAGTAAGGATTTTTTAGAGAAAAATATTGATAATTATTGTAAGATAAACTATGTTAATCATAGACATTTGATTTCTAATATCAATCGATTAATTGATGTTGGTTATACGAATAGTGATATTAATATTATTCTTGCTCATGGAGATGATAATAGTGTCTATGAGTTTAGTAAAAGAGAAAAGATTAAGTATTTAGAAGAATTTTTTTCTATTGATTTTGCTAAACTTGAGAATTATGATCGATATGTGAAATATTCTGATGAGTCTGGGGAAGATGAAGAAGATGTTGTTTTATACGTAAATTTAGATATGGATAAAGAAGATTATGTAGACAGTCAGTTAGTATCTAATTTTTCTAATACGATGTTAGTTAATAAACATCATCATTTGAAAGAGGATTTTGTTCCTAAAGATTTAGTTTCTGTACCTATCGAATATGCTTCTAGTGATGATATCCAATGTAATAAAGAAGCTTTGAGTGCTTTTCAAAGGATGAGTGATGCTGCTCAAAAAGAAGGACTTCAATTAGTTATTAATTCGGGTTATCGATCTTATCAAGATCAAGTGGAGATACAAGAATTATATCGAAATACTTATGGAGATAGTTATGTTGAAAAATATGTTGCGAAACCAGGTTATTCGGAGCATCAAACAGGATTAGCTTTTGATATTGGTAGTAGAAGTGTTAATGTGTTTGCCAATTCAAAAGAATATGTATGGATGCAAGAGAATGCTCATTTATATGGATTTATTTATCGTTTTCAAAAGAAATATGAATCGATTACCGGTTTTCGAAGTGAAGCATGGCATTATCGTTATGTAGGAGTTGAAGCTGCGACATATATTCATGAACATCATGATATGCCATATGAAGAATATTGGGCTATGTTTATTGATAAATAGAGGTGAAAAGCAAAATGGAAGAAGATTTTTCTTTAGATATAGGATTTATTGAATATATGGAAGAAGAGGAGAAGAAGGAATCTAAATAGATTCTTTTTTCATTTTTTGATTTTTTCTTTTCTAATTTATACTTTTGTGTTATCATGGTATTAGAGAATAAGGTAAGGTGGTCATATGTATCCATTAGGAAAACAATTCGAAATCGATTTTTCAAAGGCTAAAAGTGATAGTAAATGCGTCATTACAGGTACTCATTTTCGTTTTTCTATTATTACAGAAAGAGTTATTCGACTTGAGTATTCTAATACAGGAAAGTTCAATGATAAACCAACTCAATTAATTAAGAAACGTAATTTGGGTACTGTTAATTTTTCTGTTAGACAAGATGCTAATCTATTAGAGTTATCTACGAAGTATTTTTCTTTGACTTATTTAAAGGAACAACATTTTACAGGTACTAAGATTAATCCTATGACTAATTTGAAAGTTACCTTAATATCAAAAGAAAGAGATCGTTGTAAAGATTGGTATTATGGTCATCCAGAAGCAAGAAATATGCTTGGTAATATGATTGGTGTTGATAGAGAAGTACCTAAAGAATTGCAAAAAGGATTATATTCTTTAGATGGTTTTGCGTCTATTGATGATAGTCAATCTAAATTATTCTTAGAAGATGGAACTTTAGAAGAACCATTAGATGATCATATTGATATTTATCTATTTATGTATGATAAAGACTTTAGACAAGTATTAATTGATTATTTTAAGATGACTGGTTCTCCTGCTTTAATTCCTAGATATGCTCTAGGTAATTGGTGGAGTAGAAATATTTGTTATAATGATGATTCTATAAGAGATTTAGTTCGTGATTTTGAAAGAAGAAAGATTCCTATTTCTGTTATGTTATTTGATCATGATTGGCATATTAGAAATCAAGGAGATTATAAAGATTTAAAAACTGGTTTTACTTTTAATCAAGAATGTTTTCAAAATCCTCAAAGAATGTTATATGAGTTTCATAATAGAGGAATTCGAGTTGGATTATGTGTTAATCCTATGAATGGAATTTATCCTCATGAACAATTTTATCCTCAAATGGCTCAGTTCTTACAATTATCAAATTCAACAGTTGTAGAATTTGATCCTTTGAATCCAAAATTGTTAGATGTTCTTTTCAAATTATTTTTGCACCCATTGGAAGCTATGGGAGTCGATTTCTTTTGGAATGATTATGATGGAGAAGATTTTCAAAAACTATGGGCTCTTAACCATTATATGTATTTAGATTCTGGAAGAGATAATCATAAAAAGAGACCTTTACTTCTTTCTAGAGGAAGTCTTTGTGCTCCTCATCGTTATCCTGTTTTATATGGAGGATCTAGTGAAATTAGTTGGGAAGCATTAAAGAATTTACCATTCCTTTATTTAAATGCTGCAAATATGGGAGTCAGTTGGTGGAGTCATGATGTAGGTGGTAACCATGGTGGTGTAGAAGATGGAGAATTATATTTACGTTATGTTCAATTAAGTACTTTTGGACCTATCTTAAGATTCCATGGAGCAAGAGGAAAATACTATAAAAAAGAACCATGGCTATGGGATGTTCAAACAGAAGATATTACGGCAAATTATATGAGACTTCGTCATCGTTTGATTCCTTACCTATATACAGAAGCTTATAATTATACAAAATCAGGAACCCCTATTATTCAACCTTTTTATTATAACTATATGTGGGTTTATGATGATGATTTATATAGAAATCAATATTATTTTGGTTCTCAACTATTGGTATGTCCTATTCTAGAACCAAAAGATGTTGTGATGAACCGAGCAATTCATCGATTCTACGTACCAGATGGAATATGGTATGACTTTGTTACGGGAAAGAAATTCCCAGGTAACAAGAAATATGTATCCTTCTTTAAAGATGAGGATTATCCAGTATTTGCACATTCTGGATCTATTATTCCTTTCTCTAATAGAAGTGATTATAATAATACAGGTTTACCTACAGAATTAGAGATTCAAATATTCCCAGGAGCAAGTAATACTTATACTTTGTATGAAGATGATGGTGTTACTTCCATGTATAAAGAAGGTTATTTCTTAAAGACATCTATCGATTATAACTATTTACGAAATAACTATACTGTTATTATTCGTTCTGTAGATGGAAAAGGTGGAATAGTACCAGAAAAAAGAGATTATAAAATGGTATTTAGAAATACAAAACAAGCAGAAGATGTAACAATTTACTTTAATTCAACAAAAATACCAAGTAATAATTATGTCGATCAAAATGACTTTATTGTTGAAGTTAAAAATGTACCAACAATTGGACAATTAACGATTAACTGTAAAGGAAAAGATATTGAAATAGACGCTGTTAGATTGATCAATGATGATTTAAGAAGTATCTTGATGGATCTTAAGATTGAAACTTACTTAAAAGAATCTATTGATACTATCTTATTTGGAGATTTAGATATTTCTAAAAAACGTATTGCTTTAAGAAAATTAAAGAAACAAGGATTAAGTAAAGAACACTTAGACTTATTCTTGAAACTATTAGACTATATTGGAGAATTTTAGGAGGTAATTATGGTTTCACATGATAAAATGAAAGAATGGTATAAAAGACTAGATAGTATGAAACAAGAAACTCTTCTTCGTTACCTAAGATATATTAATTTAGATAATGAAATGGACTTATATGATGTAATGTTAAGAGCTATTGTACAAGGAGATTTAATTGATAAATATCCTTCTTATGTTTATCATGAGTTATCAGAAGAAGAAATAAAAAAATTAAATCAATCTTTTCAAGAAAATGCATCATTATGTTTCTATGATGGAGATATTAACTATTGGTTAGATTCTATAGAAGGAGTATCTTTACAAGACTTTGATTTAATTATTATTAAATTATTTGATCATTTTGATTTCCTATTACAAGTAATAAAAGATGGGGGAGATAATAGTATTAAACTATTAAAAGAATTTCAAAATTCTAATATTTTTCAAAGTAATAGTGTTATCGATGTATTAAGAAATACTTTTGATGATGATGAAGCATTAGAAAAATGTATTATAGAAGTATCAAAAGATCATAGTTTATATAAGGGATTAAGTGGAGAAGAAAAATCTATCTTATTTATGTATCCTAATCATGTATTATATGAAAGAGAGAAAGATAATATCTATGTAACAGATCCCTTTTATTTAAAAAAGATGATTGCTTCTTATTTTGGAGATAATGATTTATTAAAAAGTAGTGATTTAGTTTCTTTAGTAAAAGAAATTGGTGATGATGTTTTTGAAAATGCTGTTAGTAATTTGTATTTTTATTCTATAGAAGAAGTAAGTTCTATGAGTAGATAGGAAATACTTGATTTTTTAAAAACACATGATATAATATTGGTAATTTCTATGTGGAATAGGAAGTAGTAATAAATGATATTTTTCTAGAGAGTCTATGGTTGGTGGAAATAGATAAAATGATTTTATGAACTTGTCCTAGGAGTAGATGGGTGATTCCGTTATCAATTATTGAGTGTATAAGTAAACTTATAAATTAAGGTGGTACCGCGAATAATTCGTCCTTAGATTGAATTATTCGCTTTTATTTGGAGGAATATGGAAGAATTATTATTATTTTTATTAACTTATATTCTTACTTTTATTTTCTATCAAATATTTGTAGTTAGAAGAGCTAAAAAAGAAAGAGATTCTTCTAATAAAAAGAAGAAAAAGAAAGAATATAAAGAAGTATTAGAGATTTCTTATTTAGTATATCGTTATCATATTGATTTAGATAAGATATCTTATTCACAACTGTTACAGATTATTGCGTTAGTTTCTTCTTTTGATATTGCTGTTGTTGTTAGTGTTATCTTATTAATGCCTAATCTTTTATTAGAATTATTAGTAGGTATTAGTACTATGGTACTCTTAATTATTATAAGTTATCACTTTGTATATTTATTTTATAAAAAGAAAGGAATGATTAAAGATGAATGATATTTTGAAAATAGAAAAGAAATGGCAAAATTATTGGGATAAAAATAAATCATTTAAAGCAATTAATGGAGGAGAAAAGAAACCTTATTATATTTTGGTAGAGTTTCCTTATCCAAGTGGAGCTGGTCTTCATGTAGGACATGTTAGAGGATATACTGCTCAAGATGCGATTGCTAGAATGAAGAGAATGCAAGGATATAATGTATTATTTCCTATGGGATGGGATGCATTTGGAGCACCTGCTGAACAATATGCAATTAAGAATCATATTCATCCTAAGAAGGCAGTAGAAGAAAATATTAAAACATTTAAGAAACAAATGAAATCAATTGGTTTTTCTTTTGATTGGGATAGAGAATTTTCTACAACAGATCCTGATTATTATAAATGGACTCAATGGCAATTTCTACAATTTTATAAACATGGAATGGCTTATAAAGATACGATTCCTGTTAATTGGTGTCCTAATTGTAAGAGTGTATTATCGAATGAAGATGCTGCAGGAGGAGTTTGTGAACGTTGTGGATGTGAAGTTGTTCAAAAAGAGAAGAGTCAATGGATGCTTCGTATGAGTGAATATAGTGAAGATTTACTTAATGGATTAGAGGATACTAATTTTGCTGATAGAGTTAAATTAGGACAAATTAATTGGATTGGAAAATCTACTGGTGTAGAAGTAGATGTTGATATTGTAGGGGGAGGATCTTTTTCTATCTTTACAACTTGTATTGAAACGATTTATGGAATTACCTTCTTTGTTATTGCTCCTGATGGAAAATTAATTAAAGATTTAATGCCTAGAGTAGAGAATAAAGAAGAAGTAGAAGCTTATATCTTAGAGACTAGTAAGAAGTCTAATATGGATAGAACAGAGCTTAATAAAGGAAAAACAGGGGTAGAAATCAAAGGAATTAAAGCAATTCACCCTATTACTAAGAAAGAAGTTCCTATTTTCTTAGGAGATTTTGTACTAGGAGATTATGGTACAGGAGCTGTTATGGCAGTACCTAGTCATGATCAAAGAGATTTTGAATATGCAACTGTTCATCATTTGGAAATGATACAAGTTATTGAGGGAAGAGATGTTTCTCAAAGTGCTTTTGAAAAACAAGATTATTTAGGAAAAGGTTGCAAGTTAATTAATAGTGGAGAATTTGATGGATTAACTGTTGAAGAAGCAAAAGAAGCTATTACGAAATTCTTAGAAGAAAAAGGAATTGCTAGAAGAGTTAATAATTATAAAATGAGAGATTGGATTTTTTCTCGTCAAAGATTCTGGGGAGAACCTATTCCAATGGTTAATTGTCCAAAATGTGGATGGGTACCATTAAAAGAAGAAGATTTGCCATTACTACTTCCTGATGTTGTAGAGTATGAACCTACTGAAGATGGAGAAAGTCCACTAGCAAATATTTCTGAATGGGTAAATTGCAAATGTCCTCAATGTGGAATGGCTGCTAGAAGAGAAACTGATACTATGCCTAACTGGGCTGGATCTTCTTGGTATTTCTTACGTTTTATGGATCCTAAAAATAAAAAAGAATTTGCCGGAATGGATGCCATGAAATATTGGAGAAGAGTAGATTGGTATAATGGAGGAATGGAACATACAGCAAGACACCTTCTTTATGCAAGATTCTGGGTTCAATTCTTATTTAATATTGGATTAGTTCCTAGTAAAGAAATGATTTGGACTAGAGTAAGTCATGGAATGGTTCTAGGTAGTGATAATCAAAAGATGAGTAAATCTAAAGGTAATGTTATTAATCCAGATGATATTATTCAAGAATTTGGTGCTGATACCTTAAGAGTTTATGAAATGTTTATGGGAGATTATCAAATGGATGCTCCTTGGAGTACGGATTCTTTAAGAGGATGTAGAAGATTTCTAGATAAAGTTATTCGTTTAAAAGATAAAGTAGTAGAAGGAAATCAATTAAGTGATTCATTCTTATCTCTTCAACATAAAACAATTAAAAAGATAGAGTATGATATGTCTCATATGGGATATAATACCGTTGTATCTAGTTTAATGGTTCTAACGAATCGATATGATGAAGAAGAAACAATTACCAAAGAAGATTATCATTTATTATTAACTTTGTTAAATCCTCTTGCTCCTCATATTACAGAAGAATTGAATGAGGAAATTGGCTATTCTCCTATTTGTGAGGGTACTTGGCCAGTTTATGATGAAGAGAAGACAGTAGATTCTATTAAAGAGATTGCTGTTCAAGTAAATGGAAAAGTACGTGGAACGATTCAAATTCATATTGAAGATGATGAACAAGCTATTAAAGAAAAAGCTATGGAATGTGAAAATGTTCTAAAACATATAGAAGGAAAGACAATTGTAAAAGTAATTGTAATTAAAGGAAAAATTGTTAATATTGTGGTAAGATAAGACTTTCTTAGAAAAGTCTTTTTCTTTGCTTTTCTGCTTACCAGAAGATTTGTTTGACAAATATGAGAAAATATGATATAATTAGCGTCAATTAAGGGGTGGTATTATGAGTAAGAAGAATGTTGATGTTATTATTGGTGGGAAAAGATTTTCTCCTTATGTATATGGATTTTTATTAAACGGATTTAAGGAAGCATTTTCTCATTCTAGTTTAACAATTGAACAAGCTTTTTCTGACTTAGATTATTATAAAGTATTATTAGATACTTCTTTTGATCAAGCAGCCGTTCAATACTATAAAATGTTATCTAATGGTAAGAGAAGTCATATTCGTGAAACGATACATCAAATTATTGTTTTCTTAGGTAAGAATGTTGCGGCTTTTGAAGATAAATTAACAGGAGAACAAAAACAAATTGATCAATTATATCATAAATATTTTCAATACTTTGATGATTATGTATTAGGATATTTAAAATTTGATGAAAAGGGAGAATTCGATAGAGTAGCAACTTTTCATAATATGGAAAGCTTATTTGTTAATTTACCTAGATATAAGAAAATGTATTATAAAGCAGTTAATATGAAAAGAGATAATTTAGATGCTTTTGATTATGCATTATCTCTAGAAGATATTAAGATACCAGATGTTATCCAAATAAATAGTATTGTTAATAGAAGTGATGAAGATAAAGTAGATGGATTTAAGAAGACAAATAATGATATTTTAAATGCTAGATTTACTCCTACTGATAAAAAAGAAGTTATGAATGAAATGGAACGTTTATTTAAAGACTATCATGATAACTTTGGATTAGAAATATTAGATCCATATGAAGCAAATATTCCTTATCAAGAACGTTTAAATAGAGCATATGTTATTTTTAAGAAAGAAGCTATCTTTCATATTCGATTTGAAAGAATTCATCCATTTAATGATGGAAATGGTAGAACTGGTAGAATTATATTAAATCATCATTTATTAAATGAAAGTATGGCTCCTGTATTAATTACAGATGTAATAAGTAATGATTATAAGAAATTTATTAATGATTATGATGTAGAATCTTTAACTAAGTTATTTTGGAATAGTTCTTCTCAACAATTAACGAATTGGGTTTCTTTAGATAAAGCTAGATTATATGGTAAGAAAGAAGATAATTATAAGAAAGAGAAATTCTCTGAATTAAGTGATTTTGATAAACCGGATAAAAAGAAAAAGAAAGTTTTTTTCTAGATTAAGTTCATTTATTTTATAGAGGATTTCCTCTTTTTTTTTGACATTTTCTTCTTCTTTTTTTTGTTATTCTTATTAGGGTGATTTATTTGAAAGTAAAGATATTTGATGAAGAAGATGAAGGAGATTTAGAAGAAGATATTAATGATTTTTTAGAAGATCAATCTATTGAAGTAATTGATATTAAGTTTCAAGTAAGTGTTTCTGTTTTTAGTGAAGAGCAGATTTTTTGCTTTTCTTCTTTAATTCTTTATAAAGACTTATAATTATATCTTTATCAGTGGTATAATAAGAATAGAAAGATAGATGATGATATGAAAAATAAAAATACATTTATTACTGGTGCTTTTATTACTTCTTTTGGAATAATCATTTCTAAAATATTAGGTGTTATTTATGTGATTTTCTTTCATTCTATTGTTGGAGAAGAAGGAGGAGCATTATATGGATATGCCTATACTGTTTATAATTTCTTTATGTCTGTTGCTTCTTTAGGAATTCCTTTATCTATTAGTAAGATGGTATCTGAATATCAGGCTCTTGGTTATTATCAAACAAAGAAAAGACTATTTGTATTAGCAAAAAGAATAGCGATTCTTTTAGGATTTGTTTCCTTTTTATTAACGGTATTTCTTGCTCCTGTTATTACTCCCATTATTGTAGGAAAAGCTAGTGTAGAACATATTAGAGATGTTATCTTTGTTATCAGAATATCAGGAATTGCTTTATTAATCGTACCAGTATTGAGTATTTATAGAGGATATTTTGAAGGACATCGTTTATTTGTTCCTCCATCTGTTTCTCAAGTATTAGAACAATTCTTTCGAGTTATTGTTATCTTATTGGGTAGTTTTCTAGCAATTAAAGTATTTCATTTATCTATTAGTACTGGAGTAGGAGTTGCTCTTTTTGGAGCAACCGTAGGTGGAATTGTTGCTTATGTATACTTGGGATATCAATATTTTACAAAGAGAAAGATTTTTCATAATAAAATTAGAAAAGTAGAAGAACCAATTATTAAAAATGAAGAAATTATTCGTAAGGTTTTCTTTTATTCGATTCCTTTTATTGCGATAGATTTTTTTAAATCCCTATATCATATTGTAGATATGTTTCAAGTAGTTAGAGGATTGGTATCTTTTCAATATACGTTAAAAGATGCTGAAATTATCTATTCTATTCTTTCTACTTGGGCTAGTAAGTTTACTATGATAATTCTTGCAATTTCATCAGGAGTTATTGTTAGTATTATTCCCCATTTAACAGAAGAAATCTTAAAGAAGAAAAATAAAGAAAAGGAAGAGACAATTCATGATGCATTAAATGTTTTCTTGTTTCTAGCAATTCCTATTACTTTTGGTATTAGTTTTCTAGCTAGAGGAGTATGGACTCTTTTTTATGGAGATAGTGTCTATGGAGTTAGTGTATTATCTTTTTCTATCTTTATTGGTCTATTTATGGGATTATTTACTATACTTGTAATTATTCTTCAATTATTTAAAGATTATAAGGGAGTATTTATTAGTTTAATTAGTGGATTCTTATTTAAATTATTATTTAATTCTTATTTATTATCTAGTTTTCATCAGATGAGTTTACCTGCTTATTATGGAGTAATATTTTCTAGTATTTTAGGATATTTTCTATCTAGTATTATTTGTATCGTTTATTTGAAAAAGAAGTATTCTATTTCTATTCAAAAAGTTCTAAAGAATGTGATAGATATTTTGATAGGATCTTTATTGATGATAGGATTATTATATTTACTTCATTTCCTTATTCCTATTTATTCTACTAATAGAATTCTTAATTTATTGATTCTTGCTTTATATGGAATAATAGGGGGAGGTTTCTATTTACTAATCAGTAATAAGATTCAGTTGTTTCAAAGAGTTTTTAAAAAAAATCTTTTTGTATTTTTTAGAAGTATCTTTTCTAAAAAGTGATATACTGTAATAGAGGTGAGGTATTTGAAAAGGAAATATTATATTGTATTGTTATTCTTGTTAATACTGATTTCTGGATGTAGTTCTAGTAAAGAGAAAGGTTCTGGAAATAGTACTGATAATAAGAAGGGCAGTTTGTACTATCAAGTGTCTTTAAGTGATACGGTAAATGGTGTTGATGTTTTTCATACTTTATTACCAGAGGGATGGAATTCTTATATTCAATCTAGTTGGAATGTGGTTAGTTCTACTGTACCTGGACTTGAAGTAGTTCAATTATCAAGTCCTGATGGAAGAGCCTCTATTACGATTCGTTCTCAAGAAGCATATGTTGAAAATCAAAAGTATGTAGAGGGTATCAATCAAGACTATTACACAACTTATCTTCATTATATGGATGCTGGTAGTTATCTTGATTATTTTATGAGTCAATATCAAGGAACTAATTTGATTCAAGAATTAGCTGTTGATGAGGCATTATTAAACCAATTAAGAGAATATAATTCAATGAAATTAGAACAAGGAAAGAAAGATGCTCTTACGTTAAACAGTGTTACTCCTAATGTTAGTATTTCTGTATCTGATGGTGGAGTTTCTTCTTCTAAAAGACAATATTCTTATGGAAGTAATGTTATTGAGATTAGTACCAGTGTATCGGCTTTAAAAACAAATTTAGATTCTGCTCTTTCTCCTTTACTATCCAGTGAAGCAATTAATTGGCTAATTCCTTATACGATTATTTATCAGGCAGAAGATGAAGAGGCATTTAAAGAATATTATGATACTTATAATTTTATAGTTGCGAATTCTTCTTTTACTGTTGATTATTATGCTATGGTAGAGTATGTTTCTAGTTATATTGTTAATCTTTATACGAGTATTTATGCTGAAAGAGCAAAGGCTTCTTTAGATGCGACTAACGAGTATATTGATAGTCATTATTCTAGTGATAGTTCTCAATCTACGCATGATAAAGTAATGGAAATGTGGGATGATTGTATTAAAGAAGTAGATAAGTATCAATTAGAGGATGGTAGTTATATCAAAACATCTATTTTTAATGATGTAGTTGCTCAAAATGGGGATGAAATCTATATTGGAAGCAAAGCAGGAATACCTGAAGGATTTAATATATTAGATAAAAAATATTAGGAGGAAAATATGAAAAAGAAATATATTATTTTAATTTTACTAGTTGTTGTATTCTTATGTGCATGTGATGCAAAAACAAATAAAAAGGGAGATACTAAGGAAGACGTTACGACAAAGGAAGATACTTCTTTAAAAGTTGGGGAATATGATTTATCATTAACAGAGAGTGGTTCTTTTCAAGAAGTTCATTATCAATATCCAAGTGATACTGCTGTTAATAGTTTAGGTACTTATACGATTCTTGTATATACTAAAAAAGATGATTCTGTTTTATTTAAAGTAGCCTTTTCTAAATACGAAAATAAAACGATTACGGAAGCAATGAATTCTGATAAGTTGAAACAACTTGGTATAAAGCGTTATGGAAACTTAGATTGGTTACAACATGAAGTAGAGGGAAAATATCATAATTATGCAATTGAAAAGAATGGAAATACTTATGTAATCGATTTTATTTATGATGAAGATTTAGGAGATTTTGAAGAAGAGTTCATGAAAAATGTTACTTTAAGTTAGAAAAGAAAGAGCTTTATTTGCTCTTTCTTTGTTTTAATTTATGATAAAGATTGAATGTAATATGATATGTTTTATACCAAAACTTAGAGATAATTAAATCATATTCTCCAATTAGTTCTACGACATGTCCTCCAAAACTTTTTTTAAATAGATAAAGTCCATATAGTGGATTTTCTTTTCTAAAATCTCCTGTAATTCCATAAAAATTATATCTTTTATAATGATTATCTATTGCCTGTTTTATTCCTGCATAATGAAGAGTATAAGCAGATTGGAATTGTAATAGATTATCGTCTGTTCCTCCAAATAGAGATAATACTTCGTTACCATAAATTAAGAATAGTATGGCTCCTAATGTTTTTTTCTCTCCATATTGATTTTTATATTCTTTAATTTTTGCTATTTGCTTTTGTAATCTATCTATGGAATCTTGATCTTGTTTATTCGTAGATTCATATTTTTTTTCATTCATCTTTAATATATTATTATCATGTTTATAGATTCTATCTTTTAATGATTTTTCTACTTCTTCTAATTCTTTTTTTGTATTTTCTTCATAGAGATTAAAATCAATATCTGCAATTAGTATTTTTAAAATACCTGATGGATAGAGATTGTCCCACATTGCTTCATAATAAGATAGAGGTCGATCAATAAAATCTCTTCTTTCTCCTGTATGTTCCATTATACTTTTGAATATAGGTAATTCTTCTTTTGTAATTTCATGAGTTTTGATACATGATTTTTCATTTTTTCTTAAGATTTGTCTTGTCTTTGATTCAAAATCTTTTTGTACTTCTTCTTCTGTTCTATCATTTATTTCAATTACATGCATCCATCTTGGTTGAAGAGTATCTTGCATGAGATTAAATCCAAAGAAGTGATACCCACATTCTTTTAGATTTTCTACTGCTACTTTATTGTTGTATCCATTCTCTACAATATTTCCATCATTATCTCTTTCTTGATATTCTACATAAGGATCTATTTTTACAAAGATACCTTTTTCTTTTTTGATATATTCCTTTAACAAAGTGGTAAATTCTTTTAATAATTCTTTATTATTATAATCTATTAAGAATCCTCTTGGAGAGTAGAACATTTTTTTATGAATAATTGGTATTTGTTTTGAAAGTAGAAGTGCTAATCCTATGATATTATCTTCATCTTCTAAGCCAATGTAGTGACTGTTCCAACCATTTACTTTTTTTAGATTAGCCCATTCTGTTGTTTGATGAAATGTTATTTGAGGATGTTTATCAGCAATTTCTTTAAACTTCTCTGTCGGAAGATTTACTAACTTCATTCTTTAGCTCCTTTTTACTTTTATTTCGTATTATTTTTCTATAGATTGGGACTATTTTGGTAAAGATGAAATACATAAATGGTTTTGTGACATAATCCCATTCTCCTAGAAATTCTACATAATCTCCTCCAAATTTTTTCTTAAATTCATGAAGGCCTAGACGAGGATTATTTTCACTTAAATCTCCAATTGTTCCAAATTGATCATATATTTTAAATCCTTTTTCTTTACAATACTTAATATGTTCATAATACGTATTATAATTCACATAAGTTTCTGTTAAAATATTATGATTTCCTGCATAAAGTACCCAAGCTTTATCTCCATATTCTATAATCATATGAGCACTAAGAGTAATGGTATCTCCATATTCTTTCTTACATTCTTTATATTTGGCTATTTCTTTTTGAATATTATCTTTTTGTTTTGTTAATTCTTGTAATTTAATTTTTGCACTCTTACTTAGATTATCAATTGGTAAGATAGATATTTGATTATTAATTGTTTTTAGATTGGATTCTAAGGATTTAATTGTTTTATTAAAATGAATTTTTCCTAGGAATAAAGTAGCTTTTCCATTTTTGTTTCCATTAAATATTTCATATAATGTTTCATAATAATCTTCATTGTAAGATATAAAATCTTTTCTATTTTCGGTAAGAGTCATTAAGTGATAGAATTCTTTGATATCTTTTTTTGTACCAATTACTACTTCTGTTTCTAACTTTTTGCTCTTAGCAATTCTTTGCTTTGTTGTTTTTGAAAAATGAGATTCTATTTCTTCTAAACTTTGATTTAAATCAATACGAAAGGTATATCTTGGTTGCATTGTTTCAAAGTTTTTTGTAAAACCTTGATGTTTAAAACCTATTTCTTTTAAAGTTTGGAAGATTTCTTGATAGTCAGAATTTCTATTTTCTTCATTTAGATAATTAAAAGAAGTTTTAATAATATCAGGATCTATTTTTACAAAGATTGCTTTTTTATTCTTGGCAAATTCTACTACTTTTTGTGTCATCGTACGAAGAATTTCTTTTTTCTTATAATCTATTACAAAACCACGTGGAGCATAAAAATAGCATAAATTCATTGGTAATTTTTTTTCTAATAGTAGAGTAGCCGCAACGATATTATCATTGTCATCTACTAATCCTAGATAAAAGGGAGTTAGATTTTTCTTAATCTTTGCAAATTCTCCCCAAGATAAGGATTGTAAGAAATGAGATTTACTTTTATGATTAACTATATATTCATCAAATTGTTCTTTTTCTAGATTTTTTAGTCTTAACATGGATTGTCCTCACTTTCTCTTCTTTTAGTATATCATAAGATTTGAAAATGAGTAGTATTTTCTTATTAAATCATATAATAGGAATCATCTTTTTTTAAATAATTCGTTATTTTCTTATTCTCCAATATTTTGATTCTTTCTTCTAATTCTTGTATTTTTCCTTTTAAAGCATTTATCTCTTCTATTATATTATTATTCTGAGGGTTATTATTATAAATGGGAAATGGATAGGGAAATTGGTTCATTTTATCCTTCCTTTCGTTTGTTATTCTATTTATTTTATGCAAATTTTCTATTATTTGTGTTAAAATAAAGGAAACAGGAGGTATTATGAGACTTCGTAATGTAAAAAATAAACAGGAAATATTAGATTCTTCTTCTTATTTAGTAAAAGATCCTTATTCTTGGAAAGGAAAATGGAAAGAATTTTTTTCTAATGACCATCCCATTCATATTGAGATTGGAATGGGAAAAGGACAATTTATTATTGGATTGGCTCTTGCTAATCCTAACATTAATTATATTGGTATTGAAAAATATGATAGTGTGATTGCTAGAGCATTAGAAAAAGTACCAGAGGGGATTTCTAATCTTGTTATGATTCGAATGAATGCATTAGAAATTGATCAAGTCTTTTTTCAAGAAGTTAGTCATATTTATTTAAATTTTTCTGATCCTTGGCCTAAAAAAAGACATCATTTTAGGAGACTTACTAGTAAGATATTTTTAGAGAAGTATGATTCTATCTTTGAACATGATTGTTGTATTGAAATGAGAACAGATAATCAAGAATTATATATCTATAGTTTAGAATCTTTAAGTCAATATGGATATTCTTTCTATGATATTAGTTTTCATCTTCATCAAGATCAAGATGTCTCTATTACAACAGAGTATGAAGATCGATTTACCAAAGATGGAAATCCTATTTATTATTTTCTTTCTAAGAAGAAAAAATGATTTTTAGAAAAGTAAACTATTTTACGTTATCATTGTCTGTTAAACTCAAAAACTTTTACATTTATAAAAATAATGATATAATAATAAAAGAGTAGGTGAAATATGAAAAAAATTATACTAATACTCTTTCTCCTATTAGCAGTTACTGGTTGTAGTATGAAAGCTTTAAATGAGGAGAATATTGATAGTAATATTAAACGATTATTATCAAAGAAAGTTAAATTATATAATGTTTATTATGAAGGATATAAGTATTATCTTCCAAAGGGGGTTACTATCCTAGAAAAAGAAGATTATAATGCTATTATGTTAGATGAAAATCAAAATAAATATTATTTATATGTTGATGTGATTAGTTATTATCATAAGATTAAGAATGATTATAAAGAGAATAAAGATTCTTATTATTCTAAATACTTAGATTATAATAAGAAGAATGGTTATATTCAAGTAGATAAAGTAGATGGTAAGTATTTTATTCAATATGTTTATCATTATGTTAAAATGGAAGCTTATGTATCTTTAGCTGATTTGGGATCTACTATTACTAATATGAGTTCTATTTTAAGAAGTTTTTCTTTTCATAGTAAAGTATTAGAAAGTTTAGTTGGAGAAAATAAATTAGATTATAAAGAAGAAGATTATACATTATTTAAGGCAGATTCTTCTAAAGAGGCTTTTTTGGATGTTGTTGAGAGAGAAGAGACAGATCGATATAAAAAAGATTTAGAAGATGAAAAGATTGATTTGGACGAGTAATATAGGAGGGAGAACTCATGGGTGTTTTTGAGAAATTAAAAAATGCTTTGTTTGAAGTTGAATATGTTGAAGTAGAAGAGGCTCCAAAAAAAGAGAAAAAAGAAAAAGTAAGAGATAAAATAAAGGAAAAAAAGAAAGCAGAAAAACCAATTGCGAAAAAGATAGTTCTTCCTGGTAAAAGAGAACAAAAGATAGAAGAATTAAAGGAAGAAGAATTAAAAGCAGATCATTTTGAGACAAGACCTCTTGATGAAGAAATCATTGAAAAACCTAAAGAAGATTTTAAATTTATGGATGATAATGATTTCAAGGTTGATGTAGATGTTTTAGAGACAAAGATACCGGAAGAAGAGATTTTAGAGGAAAGAGTGGATTCTTTTGAAAAGGAAAAGGTTCATGAGGATACTTCTTATTATTCTGATTCTTTTAGTAAGAAGAAAGTAAGAGAGAGTAGACCTTATGGAATGGATTCTTCTTATTCTGTTAATGTTGGGGAATATGGAACTTATGATAAGAGAGATGAGAAAACTTATTTTAAGCCTAGTCCAATTATTTCTCCTATTTATGGAATTTTAGATAAGAATTATAAGAAAGAAGATGTTGTTCAAAAAAGAGAAGTTCATTTATCTTCTTATACTAGAGGTCATGTAAGTGTAGATGATATTCGAGATAAAGCTTATGGAAATCCTTCCCCTGTAAAAGAAGAGAAAATAGAAGAAAAGTTTGAAGTAGAAGAAGAGGAAGAAGTTAATAAACTAGTCGATTTGAATGATAAAGATAAACCTGAAGTAAAAGAAGTTACTATGGGTGACGCAATGGAATATTTTCAAGATTTAGGGTTAGAATATAATGTAGATTATGTTGATGTTAGTAAAGATAAATCAACTAAGAAAGTAAAAGAAGAGGAAGAAGATACTCCTAAGATTACGGAAAGAGTTGATTATTTAGAAGAAGATAATATTCCTAAACCTAAAATTAAAGATGAAGGGAAGTCAAAAAAGAAAAAGGAATCTATATCAGATGATGATAATTTATTTGATTTAATTGATTCTATGTACCAAGAGAAAGAGTAGTAGGAAAGGAGAGAGGATATGGAAGTATTAAATGCATTTTTACCCTTGGTATTATGTACTTGTGGGATAATCCTATTAATTGTACTAATCATATTGGGAATTAAAATGATGGGTATTCTTGACAAATTAGATAAAGTTTTAGATAATGTAAATGATGTTGTTGAAAATGTGGAAGAAAAAGTAAATTCTTTAAATGGAACTTTTGATACTTTATCTCGCTTGTCAAATGGTATAGCAACAATTGGGGATTCATTTATGAGTAGAGTTGGTAGTATTGCTTCAAAAGTATTTAAGAAACAGAAGAGGAAAAAAAAGAAGGAGGAAGAAGATTATTATGGCTAAAAAGTCAACAGTAGCAGCTTTTGCTGTAGGAGCAGCAATAGGAGCAGGTGCAGGTATTTTATTCGCACCAAAGAGTGGAGAAGAAACAAGAAAGGAACTTAAGGAAAAGCTTGAAGATTTAGTAAATCAAATTAAACAAATTGATATTAAAGAAGTAAAAGAAGAATTTGATCAAAAAGTAAAAGAAATTAAAGCTGAATTAAATAGTTTGGATAAAGAAAAAGTTCTAGAAATTGCTAAGAAAAAAGGCGGAGAATTAAAAGTAAAAGCTCAAGAATTAGTTGATCTTGCTAAAGAAAAAGGAACTCCAAAATTGAAAAAAGCTGCAGAAGGAATTTTAGAAAACGTTGTTAAAGTTTCTAATGACGCAATTAAAAAATTAAATGAAGGAAAATAGACTATCTTTGGATAGTTTTTTCTTTTTCTATGAAATTTGTTTTTTCATTTTAAATAGAAGATATAATCATTATAAGTCTTAAGATAATTTTTGCTTTTTCTTAAGACTTTTTGTTTTATTTTTCAAAATCCTTGATTTTACAATGCTTTTTGATTGTGATAGACTTCTTTTAATTTTGTTAAAAAGGAGGATTATTATGGGAAAAACAAAATTTTATACCTGTAGGAAGGATGCTGCTTTTAAAGAAGTCTTTATGAAAGAGGAGAATAAGGATATCTTAATTCCTTTATTAGAAAAATGTTTAAGTATCAAGATAGAAGATATTGAATATTTAAATTTAGAAGATAATGTAGATAATGTTCATGTAAGAAGAAAGTCTTATGATTTAAGAGTGCAAACGAAAGATACTATTTTACAAGTAGAGGTGAATTCTAATATTTATCAGTTATCAAGAGCTAGACAGATGTCCTATATTACTAATGAATATAGTCATTATATTACAAGAGGAAATGGGTATAGTGAAGAGATTCAAATTGTGCAAATTAATTTTACTTATGGGATGTTAACGAACTTTTCTATTAAAAATAGACATCTTTATGATAAAGAATCTTTACGAGTATATGAAGTAAGAGATGATAAAGGAAAGAAGTTTATTAATATTTTTAAAATCTATGAGTTTAATATGGATTATTATATGAAGTTTTGGTATACTAATGACAAGAAAAAAGTAGAAGAGAATAAACTATTAATCATGATGGATTTAGGACTAGATGAATTAAAAGAAATCTCTAAAAATGATAGGGTGGTATCAAAGTATATGGAAGAAATAGAAAGAGTAAATGAAGATCCAAAGTTTGTACATTTTATGAGTGAAGAAGAAGATCGAGAAAAACTAATGAATTATCTTCTAGATAGAGAGAAAAAGCAAGGAATAGAAGAAGGAATTGAGAAAGGAATTGAGAAAGGAATCGAAAAAGGAATTGAGAAAGGACGAGAAGAAGGTAGAGAAGAGAAAAGAAAAATGATTATTCAATTGTACAATAATCAAGTAGATATTGATATCATTTCTAAAGCAACTGGATTAACAAAAGAAGAAATAAATAGAATTGTTGCAGAAAAAAAATAAATCTTAATCATACTTGTATTTGTTTTAAATATATGATAATATTTTATTAGTTTTCAGGGATTAGTTATTAGTAAATGTGATTATTACTCTAGAGACTTAGTGTTTGGTGAAAACTAAGGGATAATCAATTATTGAAGTACAAACTAGGAGAAAAGTCGTATGCTCGCGTTAAGAGTTTGAGGTGTATTTATACATAAATTAAGGTGGTACCACGAATAATTCGTCCTTATGGATAATTATTCGTTTTATTTTTTTAGGAGGAATTATTATGACATTATATGAAGATTTAGAGTGGAGAGGCTTAGTTCAGGATATTAGTGATCCTAAATTAATTGATTTGTTGAATAATGGTAAACTTACTTTCTACATAGGAACAGATCCAACTGCAGATTCTATGCATATTGGACACTACTCTTCTTTTTTGATTTCTAAGAGACTAGCTAAAGCTGGACATCATCCCCTATTATTGGTAGGAGGAGCAACAGGTCTTATTGGAGATCCTAAGCCTACTTCAGAAAGACCAATTATTAGTAAAGAAGAAGTAGAAAAGAATATTAAAGGACTTACAAAACAAGCTAAAAAGATATTTGGATTTGAAGTAGTTAATAACTGGGATTGGACAAAAGATATTAATATCTGTGATTTCTTAAGAGATTATGGAAAATATTTTAATGTTAATTATATGCTTGCGAAAGATCATGTTAAGTCTAGAATGGAAGTAGGTATTACTTATGCAGAGTTTTCTTATATGCTACTTCAAGCTATGGATTTTTACTATCTATATAAGAATCATGATTGCGTTTTACAAGTTGCAGGATCTGATCAATGGGGAAATATTACTTCTGGAATTGAATTAATTCGTAAAAAATTAGATAAAGAAGCTTATGGAATGGTTATGCCGTTAGTGACTGATTCTACAGGAAAGAAATTTGGTAAAACAGAAGGAAATGCTCTATGGTTAGATGAAGAAAAAACTTCTTCTTATGAGTTGTATCAATATCTTATTAACTTAGAAGATTCTATGATAGTAGATTATTTAAAAAAATTAACTTTCTTAACAAAAGAAGAAATTGAAGAAATAGATAGAAAAAATCAAGAACATCCAGAAGAGAGAATTGCTCATAAAGCTTTAGCTAGAGAGATTATTACTGATTTACATGGAAAAGATAGTTACTTAGAGGCTGTTAAAATATCGGAAGCATTATTTAGTGGAGATATTAAGAACTTTACTAGTAAAGATATTGAAATTGCTTTTAAAGGATTAAAACCTTTCTCTATAGAAGAAGATTTATCTTTAATTGATTTATTAGTAAATGCATCTGTATGTTCTAGTAAAAGAGAAGCAAGAGAATTTATAAAGAATGGATCAATTACGGTAAATGGAGAAAAAATAACAGACTTAGAGTTTATGATTCATAAAAATAATTGTATTGATTCTAAATATATAATTATTAGACGTGGTAAAAAGAAATATACGATTGGTGAATATAAGTAAAGAATACTAATTAGTATTTCTTTTTTTGTTTTTTACTTGACATATCTATTAATGTAAACTATATTGAATTTATAAGGTAATGAGGTGATTACATGAATAAAAGAAAATTGAAACAATTAAAGTATAATGTAGGAATTCTTATTATTATTTTAATCATTGAAATAATTCTTTTAGGATCTAAAGTTTTTTTTCAGGAGAAAGAATCTTTATATTTTGATGGAATTAATGCAATTAGTTTTAGTGATTCTTCTTATGTTACTGTTGGTAGTAATAATGATAATCATTCCTATTATGAAAAAGCTAAAATTTCTAAGTATAATAAGAAACATGAGAAAACCTATGAGAAACTATACAGTGTTGGATATAATAGTTCTTTCTTTGGAGTAGGTATTGATAAAGAGGATATTATTGCCGTAGGTAGTTATGAAAAAACAAAAGAAGATCATGAAAATTCTATTCGTAGAGCTTTCTTAATTAAATATGATTCTTCTTTGAATGTATTATTTGATGTTGATTTTACATTATTGGATAATTCAAAATTTACGAAAGTATATATTGTTGAAGATGGTTATTTGGTAGTAGGACAAAGTGTATATAAAAATACAAAAATTGGTAGTAAAGAAGGGGGAGCTATCTTAGTAAAATATAGTAGAGATGGAAAGTTATTATGGAAAAAAACTTTTGGTGATAATAAGTCAGCTGTCTTTAATGATATTCTTGTTTTTGATCATATGATTTATGTTGTAGGACTAAGAGATTCTTATACAGGAGTTATTGTGAAGTATGATTTAGAGGGAAATTTTGTTTCTTCTAGTGATTATCATGATACAGATGAATTAGGGCTTACGGGTATTGTTTGTTCTAATCAAATGATCTTTGTTAGTGGTTCTAAAAGAATTGATAATTCTCATGTGTCAGGAGTTCTTGCAGAGTATGATATCAATTTATCGAAAATTGAAGAAATTACTTATGAGGGAGAAGGATCTACTCGTTTTCATAAAATGATACTTGATCATGATAATAATATTTTAGTAATTGGAATTATTAGTACTAATAAGAATCGTGGTAGTAAGACAGCAGATGTATTTAATTATGATGGTTTAATTGGTAAATATAATACTTCTTTAAAGCAGATGGGTATTAGTACTTATGGAGAAGAAAGAGATGACTATTTTACGGATATTACTTTAGAGGAAAATCATTATTTAGTAGTTGGTTATTCTTCTTATGAGGATGGTAGTTATTTGAGTAAATTTGTTCATTATAGTAATGCTTTAAAAGTATTGGAGGTTAGTTAAGTGAGAATTACATTGGTTCGACATGGACAAACTGAATTTAACTATAATAATATTATTCAAGGTAGGAGTAATCCTTTATTAAATGATACGGGAAGAAGAGAATGCTTGAGACTAAAACAAGTGATTCAAGATAAATCTTATGATATATGTTATATGAGTCCTTTTATTCGATGTGTTGAAACAGCTATGATATTGATTGGAGATAGAGTAAAAACAGTTCCTGATCAGAGATTAATTGAAAGAGATATGGGAGAATTAGAAGGAAGAGATTACGGGGAATATAATCGATATCTATTTTGGGATTATGATTTAAATAGTTCTAAATTAGGAGTTGAGCCTATTCAAGATATTTTTAAGAGGTGTCAGGAATTTTTAGATATGATTCAAAAGAATCATAAAGAGTCCGATAGTATTTTAATTGTAACTCATGGATCTCCTTATCGAGCTCTTCGTATTTTATTATTAAAGAAACCTTTAAAAGGACATTTATATGATGGTTCAATAAAAAATTGTCAATTAGAAGAATATACTTTGTAGCAAGAAAAAAACTTCCATTTGGAAGTTTTATTTGTTATAGAATTCAACTATTAATGCTTCATTGATATCAGCACTTAATTCTCCTCTTTCAGGAAGTCTTACATAAGTAGCTTCTTTCTTACCTTCATCATAAGTAATGAATTCTACTCTTCTTGATATCTTTTCTAATGATTCATTAACAATTTTTAAATTCTTGTCATCTTCTTTTAATGAGATAACATCTCCAGGTTTTACTCTGTATGATGGAATGTCAACTTTCTTTCCATTTACAGTTACATGACCATGATTTACTAATTGTCTAGCTCCACGACGAGTTGTAGAAAAACCAATACGGTATACTAAATTATCCAATCTAGACTCTAATAATCTTAAGAAATTAGTACCTTGAATACCCTTCATTTTAGAAGCTTCTTCAAATGTCTTTCTAAATTGTCTTTCATTTAAACCATATAAGAAACGTACTTTTTGTTTTTCTTTTAATTGAGTTCCATAATCAGATAATTTTCCTTTACGTTCACTACCATGTTGTCCAGGACCATAAGGTCTTTTTACTAATTCTTTACCAGTTTCACTAATTGAAAAACCAACACGACGAGCTTGTTTAAAACTTGAACCAGTATATCTTGACATAAATTTTCTCCTTTCTGTATTTTTACAAATTACTTTTCTTTAGCCATGATTTAGGGAGTTTTTCTTCTTCTTTCGCGTAAACAGCAATGGTTACTCAAATTATTTGAAAAACACTTTAAATCATTCTAAATTCGCTGTTTCAAGGAATTTGCATTATTAATTATAGTGTAAAACCATTGATATGTCAAGAAATATTATACAGTTTCTTAACATTTTCTATTGTTAAGAGACTTCTTTTTTTTACTAATAATCTTTTCTTTTATGGGAAGAATATGATTAGATATTTTAACGTTATAGACATTTTTTTATACATTTTTTATAATATTTTTATAAAATATAGAAATTAAAGTCGTTTTGTGTTAAAATATATGGTAGGATTGAGGTGAAGATATGCAAGGACAATTTCTGATTATTGGAACTGCTGTTGTGGTACTTGTTATTATTGTAATTGTAGTTTTTCATTTCATTAAAAAAATGCGGATGAAGTTTTACAGAAATAAAATTAAAAATCTAGAAATACAAAGAAATATGGTAGCTTCTACTCCTGTATTATTAGAATTATCTAAAGTAGAACCTATTATTAAAAATGATAAATTAGAAGAAAAATATAATAAATGGCAAGAGAAATTTACTTATATTAAAGAGAAAAGATTGACTACTATCGATGATATGTTAATTGATTTAGATGTTTTTGTAGAAAAAAGAGACTACAAAAATTGTATTTATCGTATTGCGAAAACAGAAATTGAAATTTATAAGGTACGAGAAGCTGCTGAACATTTATTAGAAGAGATTAAAGATATTACTTTAAGTGAAGAAAAATATAGAGCGATTGTTATTAAGTTAAAAGCTAAATATAGAAATCTGAATAAAGAGTTTTTAGATCATAAAGAATTATATGATTTTATGCAAGATGCTTGTATGTTGCAGTTGGAAAATATCGAAAAAAATTTCTTGGATTTTGAAAAAGTTATGGAAGCTAACGATTATAATGAAGTAGTTCATATTTGTAAAGCATTAGATGCGATGATTGATCATATGGAGATTGTTGTTAGTGAATTGCCTGATATCTTATTAATGGCTAATAAGATTATTCCTAATCGAATGAAAGAAGTATCTTATACCTATAAAGAAATGGTAGATCAAGGATATGTATTAGATTTCTTAAATCTAGATTATAATATCGAGGAATCAAAGAAGAATATTGATAAAATATTAGAAAATGTAAAAGTATTGAATTTAGAAAACTGTATGTTTGATTTGAAGACAATGCTTGAATATTATGATTCCATCTTTGTAGACTTTGAAAAAGAAAGATTATCTAGAAAAGTATATGAAGAAGAAATTGCTGCTTTTGATAAAAGACTTACTAATACCAATAATCTTGTTAATGATGTCTATTTACAATTAGATGATATTAAGAATATGTATGATTTGACAGATGAAGATATTTCTATTATTCATGAAGTTAATAAAAAACTGGTAGTTATTAATGATGATTATAAAAAGATGGTTCAAAGAGATGAAAATAAAACTTGTAGTTATTCGATGTTAAATGAAGAAATGGAACATTTATCTAATCGTTTAACTGATATGGAAAATGAATTTGATACTGCTTTGAAATCTCTTGGTAATATGTATGATGATGAAGTAAGAGCTAGAGAACAATTAGAAGAAATTCAAGACTTCTTAAAAATCTGTAAAGATGAAATTCGAAGTACTAAATTACCAGTTATTACGGATACTTATTTTGTACAATTAAGTGAAGCAAATGAAGCTATTAAAGAAGTTATTGTAGAATTAAATAAAAAACCAATTGTAATTAAAACATTAAATACTAGAGTAGATACAGCAAGAGATTTAGTATTAAAGTTATATAATACAACTACTGAGATGGTTAAAAATGCAAGATTGGCTGAAATGGCAATGGTTTATGCTAATAGGTATAGAGAAAAATTTATAGAAGTAGATAAAGGATTAGATGATGCTTTAAAATTCTTTAACAAAGGAAACTATAAAGAATCATTAGATGTCTCACTTAAGGCTACTTCTGTAGTAGATAATAATTTATATAGAAAGTTGATGGGTATTTATGAGAAATAAGTATGATTTAAAAGATGTAGAAGTATTCTTTATTATAGCAATTATAATAATAGTAGGTTTAGTTTTAATTATTTCTATCGGAAATAGAAATAATATTCGATTGTTTTCAATGAAACAAAGTGCAGGAGAATTTTCTTATATTGTTGCGACTAATATTCATTATTTCCAAGATGAAGAAGTTGTATATTTAAAAGAAGCTATTGATGAGAAATTAATTAAAAATATTAAGAATCCTGTTAATAATGGATATTGTGATCCTAGTCAATCTAAAGTAGAGTATTTGAATAAACATCCTTATGTAACTTTAAAATGTGGTAAATATTTGATTGATAGAGAAATGCTTACTGCTGATTTTAAAGTAGATATTTATGAAGTAAGTGAATGGACTAAGAAAAAACCAGAATATGGTGATTATGATGAAAAGACTCTATATAATTGTACTAGAAATGGAGCTAATATTTATCAAGAGAACCATGAAGGATTATATTTAATCTATATGATTAATAAAGCATATAAAAAGAATTATCTTACGATTAATGATATAGAACCAAGTGTTTGTACTGTTGTTAAAGATACTTATTATCGTAGAAAGAAATTAATTAGTTAGAAGGAAGAAATTCCTTCTTTTTTTCTTGTATCAAAACTATTTTTTATGATAAAATAACCCTGGTGGTTAGAATGGATAAAGTAATTCTTATTAAATATGGAGAATTATCTACTAAGAGTGGTAATAGAAATTATTTTATTAATACATTATATCGAAATATAGAAAATAAATTAAGAAAATATGAAGTTAAAATTCATAAGGATAGAGCTAGAATGTATATTGAATTTTTAGAGAAAGATTTAGATTCTATTAAATCGATTATTGATAAGATATTTGGTATTCATAAATATCATATTGCTAGTATTGTAGATGTAAATGATGAGATTATTCAAAAGAAAGTATTAGAAATTGTAAAACTAGAAAAATTTTCTACTTTTAAAGTAGAGGTAAAACGAAGTAATAAGAAATTTCCTATCTCAAGTATGGATTATAATAGAGTTTTGGGAGGACTTATTCTTAAAAACATTCCTTCTATTTCTGTAGATGTTCATCATCCAGAATTACTAATTAAAATAGAAATAAGGGAGAAAGAAACTTTTATTTATTGTAATCAATATTTAGGAAGTGGAGGATATCCTGTAGGTACTCAACAAAGAGGATTATTAATGCTTTCAGGAGGAATTGATTCTCCTGTTGCAGGGTATTTATCTTTAAAAAGAGGAGTTATTGTTGATTGTGTTTATTTTGAAGCAATTCCTCATACTAGTATTGAAGCTCGTAATAAAGTTATTTCTCTATGTCGTAAATTAGTTTCTTATACGGATAGGATTCATTTACATATTGTTAATTTTACTCCTATTCAAGAAGCTATTTATAAGAATTGTCGAGAAGATTATTGTATTACTATTATGAGAAGAATGATGTATCGAATCATGGATAGGATTTGTTCTTTATATGATGCTAAAGTTATTATTAATGGAGAAAGTATTGGACAAGTAGCTTCTCAGACTTTAACTAGTCTCTCTGTTATTAATTCTGTTACTAATGTTCCTGTTATTAGACCATTAGCTTGTTTTGATAAATTAGAGATTATTGATATTGCTAAAAAAATAGATACTTTTGATATTAGTATTATTCCGTATGAAGATTGTTGTACTGTTTTTGTTCCAAAACATCCTGTTATAAATCCTAGACTTGATGTCTGCTTAGAGGAAGAAGAAAAGTTTGATTATCAAAGTATGATAGAGATTGCTGTAGAGTCTATTAATACGATTTCTATTGTAGAAAATGAATCTTTAGAATTTTCTAATTATTTATAATTTCTAGTATAATATTATGAATTATTCACAATCTATATATAGGAGGTGAATAATATGCCTAAGAAGAAAAATTCTTCTATGAAAGTTAGAGTTCCTGGTTCAAGTAAGTCTATTGAAAAAATGAAGTATGAAATAGCCAATGAATTTGGAGTTAATTTAGGTGGTAATGCTAGTAGTCGTGATAATGGACTAGTAGGTGGAGAAATTACTAAAAGATTAGTAGAAAATGGAATGGGTAAGTCTAATTCTAATAATTCTCAAAGTAATAGTAATACTTCTAGTTCTAAAAAGTCTAAGAAAAGAAGTAAAAAATCTAGTAAATAAATTTTGGAACTATTCTTTGGAATAGTTCTTTTATATGAAAAAATGTATCATCAAAATTTCAAATTACAAAAAATTAAATGAATCTAGTATTCTAATTAGAATAGATTTATTTTTTCTGTTTTTTTAAATAGAATGCAAGAAAGAGAATTGAAAAATTTCTTTTTTTTTGTTAGAATGAATATAGTAGAGAGATGTTGATATTAGATATAGGAATTAGTAAATTTATACGACATACAATAATCATATTTCGTATTGGTGAACCACCATAAAGTTTAGAAAAAAAAAAAAAATAGAAAGGAATTAAATATGAGAAAAGATGTAAAAAAAGGAAAAATGATGATAGGATTATTACTACTTATAGGAGTAATAGG
>CADBSF010000052.1 GCA_902797265.1 uncultured Erysipelotrichaceae bacterium | reverse complement strand
TTGAGGCATATAAATGGTGGACCTGACAGGACTTGAACCTGTGACCCCACGCTTATCAAGCGTGTGCTCTAACCAACTGAGCTACAAGTCCGATACTTAGAATTTAATTTATTATTCATAATAAAAAGAATTCTCAATGCTATACGTAATGAAACCCATTTCGCAATTGCAATAATAGAATACACTATTTTTTCTCTCAAAGTCAAGTCTTTTTGCAATAATTTTTTGTATTTTACTTTTTTTTCTTTCTTTTTTTGTAGAAATAATAAAAAAGTCTTGTAAAATCATTCTTTTTAGGGTAAAATAATCTTGCTACTTATGAAATGGGCTGTTAGCTCAGTTGGTAGAGCAACTGACTCTTAATCAGTGGGTCTAGGGTTCGAATCCCTAACAGCCCACCATTTTGTAAATTATGACCTTTATGGTCTTTTTTTATAGAAAAAAAAAGAAACTATTTGTATAATTTCCCTTTTCCGCCTTTTAAACGGTTATTTGCAAAGCCTTTTAATATATTAGTTTCAAAAGAATGCGTTTTACTAATACGTTTTTTATAATCCTTAATTCCAATATTAATCATATCTTCCAATACTTGTGTAAAGTTAATATCTTTTGCATCCCATAAATAAAACGATAAACTTCCTGGAATGGAATTTATTTCATTTATAAATACTTTATTTGTCTTTCCATCAATTAAAAAATCAATTCTTGAATTTCCTGAACTTCCTAATAGTTTGAATGCTTTTATTGCTATTTCTTCTATTGCTTCTTTTGTTTTCTTATCAAGATCAGCAGGTAATTTTCTATTGGTAGAAGCCATTCCTTTACTATTTCCCTTCACTGGAACTTTCGCAAAACCTTTTATTTTTGATTTTTTTCCATCTCCAATATATTTATCTTGATAAGTTAGAAATTTATTTGAGGATAAAACCTCCTCAATTTCACTCACTTTTTGATTATCATAGTTACCCATAACAGCTATGTTAACTTCTTTTAAATTCTCTACAACCTCTTCAACAATTATTTTAGTATCATATTGCATTGCATCATCAATAGCCTCTTTCAACTTCTCTTCTGTTTCACAAACACATATACCAACACTAGATCCTGTAGTTGCCGGCTTAACAATTAAAGGATAATTTAACTTATTAATTCTATCAAGTATTTCATTTTCATTTTGACGATAATCACTATCATAAAACCAAGTATATTTTGTCATAGGAAGATTAGCTTCCTTCCATATACTTTTCATGATTGTTTTATCTTGCCCACAAACAGCAGCATATACATTTGGACCCACATAAGGAATTCCTATAGTTTGAAGATATCCTTGCAATCCACCATCTTCTACATTTGTGCCATGAACTACTGGAAATGCAATATCTATCTCTTTCACAACTGGTTTAAACAATCCTTTCTTTTTTTGTAGAACATAACTTCCATCTCTATAATATAGCACAACATTTTTACTATACTTTTTTATTAAAGACAAATCTTGATATACATCAATATCTCGTAACATATCTCCCGTATACCATTCTCTTTCTTTTGTAATATAGATAGGAATAATCTCATATTTTTCCTCATCCATTTTATTCATTGCTTGAATAGCAGATATAATACTTACTTCATGCTCGACACTTTCTCCGCCAAAAATAACTCCTACTTTAATTCTCATCTTAACACTCTCCTCGTTTTATTTTTCATTATACGTATCTGGCAAGTCATTTTCAAATAAGGCATAGACCTCATTATTAAGTGATAGCTCACCAATATAAGGATATGCTTCTCTCACATCATTAAACACTACTATTCTATTCTTATCAAAACCTTTTGTCAATAATCCTTCTTTAATTGGTTTAGTCTTTTTTTCTCCTATCAGAATTACGTAATCAGCAACTTCACTTATTTGTTCACCAAAAATTTTATTATATTCTTCCTCTTTTTCTCCTAATTCAATCATACCTGGTGTCACTACTACTTTAATACCTGGCATCATACCTAAAATTTTACAAGCATTAGCAGCACCTACTGGATTAGAGTTGTATGCATCATCAATCTGATAAAAATTTCCCAGTTTCTTTAATTCTAATCGATGCTCTATTGGACGCACATTTTTTACTGCTTTTATTAAATCTTCTGCATCAATTCCAAATTCTTTTCCACAAGCTATAGCGGATAAAATATTATACACGTTATGATTACCTAACAATTTTGTTTCAAAATGATATCTTTTTTCTTCATCTTTAAATACAACATCGAAATTTGTTCCTTTACTAGAACATTTGATATTAATGGCACGTACATCAACATCTTCTCTTTCAATCCCAATCCATATGATTTTAACTCTATTTTTCAAGTGATATTTTACTTGCTTTGGATCATCTCCATTTAATATTGCAAAACCATCCTTTGGAAGTGATTCAATCAATTCAAATTTTCCATCAATAATATTTTGTTCACTACCAAAACTTTCCAAATGAGCTGTTCCAATAGTCGTAAGAATTCCATATTTTGGTTTAACCAATCTACATAGTCCAGCAATTTCTCCTTTTACATAAGCCCCCATTTCAGCAATAAAAATATCAGTAAATTTATCCATATAATTATTGACTGTCATAATAAGTCCATTATAAGTATTCAAATTTCTAGGAGTTGCTAGTGCATTATATTTAATATTTAAAATATCACTTAAGATATTCTTGCTACTCGTTTTCCCATAACTTCCTGTAATTCCAATGATTTTCAAATTTTGCATCTTTTTTAACTTATTTTGAGCCTTTGTTTTGTAATATAAATAAACACATTTTTCAATTGGTGTATTGATTATTTTTGCAATAAAAATCACAAACATATTTAAGTAAGTCATCATAGATAATATTAAAAATAGTAACCAACATATAGAAAAATTATCAAGATGAAATCCTATCATAATTATTGGTATTAAAAATAGCAATAATGTAGTAACAATTAATCTTTTTACTCTTGCAGTTATTACTAACTTTTTCTTATTTTGATCTTCTTTAATCATTTTTCTATATTTATATCCTAGCAATATATTTACAAAAGATATAATAGTCAAACAGATAATATTAATTAAATCTAAATCAAATGTCACTAACAATCCAAATAAACAAATAATAATCGTAATTATATCTAATTCCAAAAAAACTTTATTATTTTTAAGAATCCATTTAATATATCTATTATTTTCATTATATAAGTTTTGTTGTAACATATGAATATATCTTTTCCCTTTATAGATATTCGCAACTAAAACTGAAAAAATAAATAGTATATAAATCAATATCATATATTTCCTCCTATAAAAAATTATTTAAAATATTAATAACTTGCTGCAAATTTTCTAAATATGCATAATGAGTTCCTGGCAATATAATTAGCCCAGCATCAATCATTATTTTTTCTAATTCTTGAGCATCCTTTACTGGTGCTTCTGTATCATTTTCACCCCATATAAGTAAAGTAGGTTCTTCTATTTCTCTTGCATATTTGGACAAATCTTCATTTACTACTTGTACTAACGTTTCCCTCATGATTTTACTAGCTGCCTTGTAATCTCTTGAACC
Organism: uncultured Erysipelotrichaceae bacterium; assembly: GCA_902797265.1. Lineage (GTDB taxonomy): Bacteria > Bacillota_I > Bacilli_A > RF39 > UBA660 > UBA3789. Next base: position 5,417 of record CADBSF010000052.1, on the reverse strand, counting down.
AATATATTTTTTCATATATTCGCCAAAACGACTCATCCCAGGCAATTTTTTTATTTTTTTTAATACCTTTACATACATTGGTAATTCTTCGTGAATACGAATACAAGGACTTCCAAACAATACCAGTTTTTCTATTGAATGCCTAGCTGAGTAACGAATTGCTATTCTTCCTCCAAAAGAATGTCCCATTATGATTGGTTTTTTTACTCCAATTTCAAGTAAAAATTCTTCTAGCATCGATGAATAATTATCGATAGTCCATGCTTCTTTTGGCTCTTTACTTTTTCCAAAGCCAGGTAAATCTAATATCGTAATTCGATATTTATCTTTTAACATATCTCCTAATGGTTTCATCATTTCAATATTTTGACCCCATCCATGAAGAAGAACAATATCTTTTCCCATACCATATTGTATGTAATGAATATCTATTTCCTTAATCTTAATTATCATTTTACTCCTCCACGTATATTATAACACATAACTATCATTTCATAATAATAATATTAGGAAATCATGAAAGAAAAGAAAACAATTTAGTAAAATCACCAAATTGTTTTTGTCATAATTATTTTTCATTTATTTTATAAAGATTAAAATTTGATTTAGTATAAGTAAATGTATACAGATATGTTGATAATTTAGAACCATAAGAACCAACTATCTGTTTTTTATTAACTTCCCCATTTTTTACTTTAACTTTTCCAACTTCTTTTCCCTTATTAGAATTATTATAGATAATAGCTTCTGTGGCTTCTCCTAGTTCGTTAAAACTTGTATACTCAACATATGCTAATTTTCTTGTAATGATTGCTTTATTATCTTCTATGTTAATCTTTGTAGTTATCATCATATACTCTGGTTTGTATAAATCGTTACTCTTTTGAGGAGCAATATAGGCAACATCATTGTTATTAAATTCCACTTTATAACCATTTCCTCCATCAAAATTAACCTGTTCATAACTTAGATAGTCTCCAAATATTTTCTCATAATTTGTTTTAATAATAGAAGATCTCGTATGTTGAACTTGTCCACTTTTCTCCATTTCATCATACATACTAACAAATAGTGCTGCTTCTTTATCAAAATTCTTTGTATATAGTTTTTTTCTATATGGATAACCAAAAAATTTAGAAGTCGAATCATTGAATGCATTATCCACCAAATTTAAGATTTCATTTAATTGAAACATATTTTCAATTGATATATCTGCGTTATCTAGTTTAATACTAGTTGATTCTTCCTCCTTTGGTGATAAGAATTTATCATATGCAATAAAACTTCCTAATCCAATCGAAATTAATAATAATATAACAATCACTAACCCACTTTTATTACTTTTTTTACTTTTCATTATATTCCCCTCATACTTTCTATTTTTATTATAAAAAATATCTACCATTTTTTCAAGATTATTATTTATAAAATTATAAATTTAACAACAAATATATTTATAAGTTAATCAACTTTTGGAAACATTATACAAACTATTTTATCACATTCACTGGTTTTAATAGTTATCTACTACTATACTATCTATTTAAAAACGCTTTTTTATAAAGAATATGCATAGGTTGATTTATTTCTTGTGGGAATAATGCCATCAATTTCTTTAACATCTCGATCAATTTCACTTTCAATATTCTTTGTTTTTACAGCATTGACAATTACAAAAATTGCAAAAATAATGATGTATAAATAGAATGATACAAATCGATATAACAACATAGCACCACTTAATAATCCTTTGCCAAAAGCAGTTCCATACAATTTCAAGAATAAAGATTCGCTTACCCCAATAGATCCTGGAAGTGGGATTCCTGAAACAGTTGTGTATAAAATTGCTTGCATAGAGAACAATTCAAAAAAATTCATCTTGGTTAATCCAAATGCTTTGTAAATAAAGAATGGAATTGAATGATATAGACATATTTGCACAAACACTCTCAAAACTGCTTTAAAAAATTCCATTTTATTCTTCTTGATATAATTTGCACTTTCCTTATATTGAATAGAACCTTCTTCTAATTTTTGTTTCTTCTTTTCAAAGTTTTTGACCTTTGTTAATTTTAATAATTTAATAGATAGATTTAAAAATTTTTTTGCTGTTTTATCTGAAAATGTTCCCAATAACATAATAATTAAAGCAAAGCCATTAATACTTATACCCAATAAATAAAACCATAGAATTCCATTTTTTAAAAGAGATGGGTTTAAAAATGCGCATACAACAGATAAAAAAAGTGTACTAATTTGAAAACCACATAGTTGAATCAACATAGCCATAGTGCCATTTGAAGCTTTAATTCCATCTTTTGACATATAATATATTTCTACCGGTTGCCCTCCTGTCGCTGCCGGAGTAATTGCACTAAAAAATGATCCAATGGCAGTATATTTAAAAGTTCTAATTAAAGAAAATTTCTTTTCCCCTAAAGATATCAAAACACTTCTAATATTAATTGTTTCCATTAAATATACCAATAACATGACAATTGTTCCACCAATAACATATTTTATATCAGCTGATTGAATTGCCTTTAGTAATTCATTCAAATCTTGGTCTTTAAATATATACCAAAAAGTAAACACAATAAGGCCTACAAAAAAAACCAAATTTCTCGTCATCTTAACATTTGATTTTTTTCTTATTGTCATGTCTCGATATCTTTCCATTTTTAACCTCTTCTTTCTTGAACTAGTAATTGTTCTTTCTTATATTTTTTTAACATCTTTAGTATTTTATCTTTATATTCTATACGAGTTGTAATAATTCTGTTTGTTTCCTCTTTTGGAATAAAACTAACAGTAAATTTGCCAATTATTATATAGTTAACATCATCCCATAACAGTTCACAGTGTTCTCCTTCATAATCCATCACTACTGATTTTTCTGTAAACTCTAAACTACTCTTTTTAAAAGAATACAAACACTTCTTAATACTTTTTTTATGATAAATAAATAAAAAGCACTTAGGAGAAAAATAACAACAAATAAAATCATTAAGAATATAAATACATTATTTTTTGATATTAAATACATTATTAGCAAGAAAACAAACATACTAGCAGAAATAGTCATATAACAATATGCACTTTTTGAAAGACCATAAATGCTCATATTAGGTTTTTTCCTAATCTTTTTACTGTTAGAAACAATAAAAAGAAATTCATCATAATAGTCTGCACTTCCAACATTATCAATATCAATTTTCATTTTTTTCTCCTTTAACATTAATTCTACAATTATTTTATCATAAAACCAAAAAAAATAGGAATAATTTCTCTTCTTTGTTTCTTTTATATTTTATTCTCTTCTATTTTATGATACAATACTTTGCGTTGGAGGTTTTTTCATGATAAATAGCATAAGTATGTCAGACAAAAAATATAAGAGTAATAAGGTATTGAAACGTTCTATTATTAGGGAAGAAATCAATGATTTAATGCAAGAATTTCATTTAATAAAAATTGATAAAAAAAATGATGAATGGGTTTGCTTTTATGAAAAAGATGGTGAAAACAGCTTTCATTCATCAAATTATCTTATATTTACATTATCTCATAATGGTATTGGTTTATTAAAATGTAAAGATACTAAAATAGAAGAGATTAAAATAGATAATAGATTACGTCAAACTAATCAAATATTGGAAAAAAGAGAAAATGGATTAGTGTATTCTATCATAAAAAAGAAATATAGTTTCCCGTTTCCTATAAAACAAGATGTTTCCATGACAGACTTATCAGAAAAAAGATATGTATTTACTAAAAATAAGATTGAAAGTATTCTAGAATCTTTAGATTTTAATCAAGACAATTTAATTCAGTATTTTTTTCGATTAAGTCAATTAAAAGAAGAATTATGTTTAGACTCCCTTTGTGATTATTGTAGTGAATTTTCTACCCATCTTAGATATCATTCTTTATTTGATAAAAGAAATTATACTTCAATCCATACTTATTTGAATGGTAAAGACATTTCTTCTCTCTATCAAAAAATAAGAGAACCCTATTCTTTAAATCGAATTTATAATTTATATTATGGTATTATTAATTCTAAAAACAAGATTGATGCTTGCTCTATTGAATTAGGATTTTTACCAAGAATTAGTTATTGTTTTAAAGATATTTCTGGAATTACTAAAAAAGAAGATTCTTTAATTGGAATTTCTCCTGTTTGGGACAATGATGAAAAAAAGAAACAAAAAAAATAAAATATAATAAAAAGTGGGATTTATTTCCTTCTTTTTTTTCATTTTATTAAAAATATTTTAATTTTATTTGTATGATATAAAGAGGAGACTTATTCATAGTTTTTTTTTGAGAGGAGTGATAAAATGGCAAACAATTATGGATATCAAAACGAATATGATTTTGTAAGACTATTTAATAACAAACATTTATATGAATTAGATCAAAATTCTCAAAATTTCTTAGAAGAATTATTTCAAGAAGTAATTGATTCGAAAGAAAAAATATTATGTTGGAGAAATAAAATGTTTCAAAAAGCAGATATTTATATTAAATATAAAAATTATACAAAAGCAATTAGTTTAAAATGTGGAAATAGTAATTCTGTTCATCAAGAACCAATTCAGGAATTTAGGATGTATTTAGAGCACCTTAGAATCCCATATAAAACAATAGAAAAATATCTTAGTTACCACTATGGATATAAGAAAGATGAAAACAGGAATACAGATTATTATGTTGCTCTTAGTAGTGATAAATATAAAGAATTATACCAAAATGAAATAGATATTTTTAATGAATCAATAAATAAAACTAGAATCATTGTTGATATGATAGATCGATTTGTAATTTATGGCAGAAATGCTGACTATCCTATTGATGCATTAGTTTCTGGTACAATTGATGATTATGTATGGATTTTAAGATATGATTTATATGATTTAATATTATCTAAAGCAAAAGTTCCATATACTTCACCACATGCTTCTTGCCTTACAATTGGGCCTAAAAAAAGAAATTTGGAAAAAAAAGAAGATTGTAGAAAAGATCGATATATTGTTTCTATTAGATGGAATTATATCAGAGACAATATTATTGAATTTAAAAATAATTTTTCATCTAATTCTTAATTTATTGCTAGATTCTTCATCTATTCAAAAATCAAATGTAGCATTCTGTTTCTTATATAAAGTGATATTTTCACAATAGACAAGTAATCAAATGAAATAGTCCAATAAAAAAACGAACAGTTTTTGTTCGTATCTTTTAATTGGAGCCGTAGTTGAGTGGGTACACAACTTTTTCTCACATGAGGATGATATATAAGTCATCCAACTAGTAATATTATAACACATTATTTTAATGAATCTATCTTTTTTCTTAAATTTTCATATTTTAAGATAAACTTTTTATAATCTTCTTCAGAAATATTATCTTTT
>CADBSF010000051.1 GCA_902797265.1 uncultured Erysipelotrichaceae bacterium | reverse complement strand
TAATCTAGTAGAAATACTAGATATCTTTATTTTTACAAACAAAAAGACAAATAAGTCAAAATATAGACCTATTTGTCAACAGTCTGAGAAATAGTTAATATTAACTATTTCTATTCACTTCTTAAAGCTTCTACCGGATCTTTTTTTGAAGCTGCTTTTGCAGGAATGAATCCTCCAATTAGTGTTAAGAAAATACTCAACATTACTAAGGATGCAGCACTACTTGGATTTAAAGCAGCATTTAATGGAATATTTCCTGTAAATTTATGAAGAATGCTATTGATAATTGGAATTAAAGAATAAGTAATTCCAATACCAATTAATCCTGATAGTAAACCAATAATAAATGTTTCTGCATTAAAGATCGATGAAATGTTTCTTTTAGATGCTCCAATTGCTCGTAAGATTCCAATTTCTTTTGTTCTTTCATAAACAGAAATGTAAGTAATAATTCCTATCATAATAGAAGATACAATTAAAGAAATGGAAACAAAGGCAATTAAAACGTAACTGACAGCATTTACTATCGTTTTTACTGAGTTCATAATAATACCTGTTGTATCAGTAAATCGAATAACTTTGTCTTCTTTCTTTTCTTTCTTTTGTTTCTTATTATAATCATCTAAGAATTTTAAGAAATGCTCTTTTCCGTCAAAACTAGCAAAATAATAAGATATAAAAGTAGGTTCTTCCTTATTTTGATAACCTAAAGAAATTAGATTTGATTTTTGAGTAGATTCTTTTTGTGTCATCATAGCGGTTACAATTCTAGATAATTCTTCTTCATTTAAATTAAATTGAAAAGCAGAAGCAATCTTTTCTTGATCAACTTGGAAAGCAGAAGCTACTTGCATGGTAATGGAAGTAGTTAACTCCCCTACTTTAGATAAGATGTTTTTCTTCATCACTGCTTCTGTCATGCTTTTCGCAAGTTTTTCCGCAGCTAGATTGATTGGTGCACTTTCTAAATAAGAAGTCATAAACATCTCTTTAATTGTGTCATTTCTTTTTGCAACAGGATTACTAGTATCCTCTGTTAAGGATGAATCCATAGCATAATAAGCAGGAATATAGATTTGTAAGAATCCATTTAATAAAGCTTGATATGTTTGTTTAAAGATTTCTTTTGGTATTACATAAACATTTTCTAAAGCTTGAAGATTCGTATCAACTTCTTCTTTCATGAAATAAGAATTAATTTTTTCTTCTACTTCATTGAAACTAATGGTATCTTCAATACTTTCATATAATCCATTTAATAAATCCGTAAGTGTTACCATGAAATCTTCTCTTGCTTTCGTTGTATCTGTTGTTATTTCATTTTGAATTTCATTCATAGTTTTCATCGTATCTTCTTGTATCTTATTTTGATCAATATTAATTTGAAAAGCACTTTGTAACATTTCGGTATCAATATGAACCATATCTTGGAAATTTAAAGCTTCCGTTGTTTTTTCATTATCGAATCTTTTTCCAGAAAAAACATCGATTTCTTCTTGTTCTAATTGTTTTTTTACAATTTCTGTGTTTTTGGCGTAATCAATAATATGATCAATTAAATCAGAACGATAATTAACTCCTGGAGTTAATGCTTGAGAAGAAGTTCCTTCTTTACTAGTAACAATTCCAACTATTTTTAAATCTTCTGATTTATGATATAAATCCATCATGTAATTTTCATCTTGTGTCATATCTTCATAAACATTGTAACTACTATTATATTTATATAAAGAAGTTGGTTCAATTAATTTTAATTTTATATTTAATAAATCTTGATAAGTTAAATTTAATGGCTCATTTATTTTATCAATCGCTTTTCCACTAGTAATCTTACTAATCATATCATTTAATTCTTTGCTATCTCTAAGTCCTAGTGTATAGACTAATAAATCAGAAATACTATTTGGTTCTGATAAAACAATAATCATTTCATTATATTTTTCTGGCCAACGTCCTGCTAGAACATCATATTGAGCATCTAATGTTTCTTGATCATTAATCATCTGTGAGAAAATAGAAGTATAAGTTGAAAATTGAGAAGACATTCCTCCCATCATAGAAGAAAATAAATTGTTTGGATTTACTCTTGTTAGATTATTTACGGCATCAATGGTATAGATTAAAGGATCAATACTATATGAATATTTAATGGATTGAATATCTTTTTCTATTTCTTCGTAATGCACAGTTGCATATTCATTAAAACTTTTTAAATCATTAGATTTAATATTAGAAAAGGTAGAGGTAATATATTGTTGTTCCTTGACCGTGTTTTTATCTCCTTTTATTTTTTTATTTTCTTGCATGGATAGTAATAATCCTGTAATATCAGCTGCTTCTTCTGCTAGTTGTAAGGGATATGAAGTAAGGGTATCTTCTTGAATATGATCTACATAATTTTGAAATCCTGTTGATACGGCAAGGATTAAAGCAATTCCAATAATACCTATACTTCCTGCAAAAGAAACTAGTACAGTTCTTCCTTTTTTGGTCATTAAATTATTAAAAGATAAAGTTAGAGCTGTTAGAAAAGACATGGTTGTTTTCTTACTTTTTTTCTTTTTACTTTCTTCGCTTTCTTTTGTAATCTCTTCTTGATAAGGATTGGTATCGGAAATAATTTTTCCATCTTTTAATTTGATAATTCTAGAAGAATATTGTTCAGCAAGTTCTGGATTATGAGTAACCATAACAACTAATTTTTCTTTTGCAATCTCTTTTAATAATTCCATAATTTGGATACTAGTTTCGGAATCAAGAGCACCCGTTGGTTCATCGGCTAGTAAAATATCTGGATCATTTACAAGCGCTCTTGCAATCGCAACACGTTGCATCTGCCCACCAGATAATTGATTTGGTCTCTTATTCATATGATCTTCCAAGCCAACGTCTTTCAATGCTTTCTTAGCTCTTCTAATGGCTTCTTTTTTACTGATACCTGATAAGGTAAGAGCAAGACGAACATTTGCTAAAACAGTTTGATGAGTAATCAAATTATAATTTTGAAAAACAAAACCTACTCGATGATTACGATAACTATCCCAATTACTATCTTTATATTTTTTTGTACTAATTCCGTTAATAATTAAATCTCCACTATCATAGGTATCTAATCCACCAATAATATTTAATAAAGTTGTTTTTCCGGAACCAGATGGTCCTAAGATAGATGCAAATTCACATTCTCTAAAGGTTGCACTTACATCATTAAGAGCTTTTTGTGTGAAACCTTCGGTTTTATATGTTTTAGTAATATTCTTAATTTCTAACATAAGTACCTCCTTTATCCCTTTTATATTTTACAATATTTTATGAGAATATTCAACTCAAAATAAAACATATTTTCAATTTTAATTCTATGTAAAGTTTGTAAATTATTGTCAAAATAATCCATTTTTTTTAAAAAATAAAAAAAGAAAAGAAAACTTATTCTTATATGGTTTATACTTCAAATAAGGTAGGTGTATTATGAATAATTCAGGTAATGAGAAATCTTCCAATATAGATCAATTAAAATTACAGTCTAGCTCTTTAATATTTATCGTAATCGCGATTATATGTATTTGTTTTATTGGAGGATTAGCTTTTTTAAGATACTTTTCATAAAAAAAGAATGTTATTTTTGATTAACATTCTTTTCTTTCGCAACCGTAAGCATTAATTTAATTCGATTAATTTGATTCGTATGACTAGCTCCTGGATCGTAATCGATTGCTACAATATTCGAATCAGGGTATAATTTTTTAAATCGTTTAATCACACTCTTACCAACAATATGATTAGGAAGACAAGCAAAAGGTTGAACACAAACAATATTATTGACACCATGTTTGATTAAACTAACCATTTCGGCTGTTAAGAACCATCCTTCTCCTGTTTGATTTCCAACAGATAAGATTCCTTCTACATTATTTGCTAGTTCATAAATATCAGTTGGTTCTTCAAAACGAGTATTTTTTAAAGCAATTTTTGCTGGACGTTCGATTAGTTGAATAATATTTAGAGCTTGCTTATAAATAAAAGCCTGTGTATTTCCTGTTTTTAATAAATTGTTTTTAATAATAGCATTATAACAAGAATATTTAACAAATCCCATAAGGTCAGGTAAATGAACTTCGGCATGTTCTTTTTCTAATTTTTCTATTAGATGATCATTCGCAAAAAAATGATATTTGACTAAAATCTCTCCTACGATTCCTACTTTTGGTAGGTCTTTTTTTTCTATTTCAATTTTTTCAAAATCTTTCACAATATTTTGAATATTCTTCTTATAAGTAGATAACTTTCCTATTTGTACATCTTCATATACTTTATCTTGCCACTTATGATATAATGCTAAAGCTTCGCCTTTTTTCTTTTCATAAGGACGAGTTGCAAGTAACAACTTCATTAATAAGTCTCCATATACAACAACTTGTAAAGCTTTTTTGGCAATTCTAGGAGTTATTTTAAACGCTTGTTCTTTTTCTAGACCACTAACGTTAAAAGATAGAATCGATATTTTTTCAAAACCAGCATCTTTTAAAGCTTTTCGAATTAGTCCAATATAATTAGTTGCTCGACAACCTCCACCAGTTTGCGTAATTATAACACTTGTATTATCTAAATCATATTTTCCACTCTTTAAAGCTTCAATCAATTGTCCTGTTACAATAACAGCAGGATAACAAGCATCATTATTAACGTATTTTAACCCCTCTTCCACGGTATTATCCGTCGTATCTTTCAAATATACTGCTCGATATCCTTCACTTCTAAATACAGCTTCAAATAGTTTCATATGTTGTCTTGTCATATCAGGAAATAATAACGTATGTTTCTTATCAGCTTCTTTAAAATAATTCTTCTCATATTCATAAGGTTTATAATTATTGTTTCTTTCTCTTTTATTCATAGAAGCAATTAATGATCGTATTCTTATCTTAGCAGCCCCTAAATTATTAATTTCATCAATCTTAATGGTTGTAAATAATTTGTTATTACTTCTTAATATCTCTTCTGCTTGATCCGTAATAATAGCATCTAATCCACATCCAAAAGAATTTAAATTAACAAGTTCTAAATTTGGATAATTAGAAACTACATCAGCAGCATGAAAAATTCTAGAATGATATTCCCATTGATTAACAATTCTAAGTTTCGATTTTAATTTTGATAAATGACAAATAGAATCTTCTGTTAAAACACATAATCCTAAAGAATTAATCATCGTATCAATCCCATGATTTACTTCTTTATCTAAATGATAAGGTCTTCCTGCTAGAACAATGGCTTTTTCATTATGTTTTTTAATATAATCTAAGAACTCTTCTCCCTTATTTCTAACTTCTTCTTTAAACTTTTCTTGTTCTTTAAAAGCTTTAGAAATTGCTTCTTTTAATTCATTCTTTGTAAAATGATATTTCTTAAATTCTTCTATTTCTAATATCCTTTTTAATAATCGATTCTCTTCTAATGGTAAAAATGGATTAATAAAAGTAATATTTTCTTTTTCCAAATTTTCTAAATTTAATTTGATAGCTTCTGAGTAACTTTGAACAATAGGACAATTATAACAGTTATCATTATTATCAAATTCACAAGTTTCAAACATAATACAAGGATAAAAGATTGTTTTCAATCCTTTTTCAATTAGATTTTCTATATGCCCATGAACTAATTTTGCTGGGTAACATACTGATTCTGATGGTATAGAATCCATTCCTTTTTCATACATTGTTCTATTTGAATGGTCACTTAATATTACTCTAAATCCTAAAGAAGTAAAGAAAGTAAACCATAACGGATAATCTTCATACATATTTAGAACTCTAGGTATTCCAATTTCCCCTCTAGGTGCTTTTTCTAATTCTAATGGAGTATAGTGAAATAATCGGTCATATTTCCAAGAAACCATATTTGGTAATGTGGAATTACTTCCATTATTTCCACTACCTCGTTCACATCGATTTCCAGAAATAAAACTTTTTTTACCAAACATCGAAATAGTAAGAGCACATCTATTTTCACATCCTCTACATCTAGAATGAGTGGTTTTCATTTGTAAGTTAAGGATTTCTTCTTTGGTTAACATCGAACTTTTAATATCTTGATCTTCATATTCTTTAAAATTATTAAGAGCAATTAAAGCTACTCCATAAGCACCCATAAGTCCTGCAATATCAGGACGAATTACTTCTTTTTCAGTAATATTTTCAAAAGCTTTTAAAACGGCATCATTATAGAATGTTCCTCCTTGTACGACTATCTTTTTTCCTAAGGTGGATACATCTCTTATCTTCATAACTTTTTGAATGGCATTACGAATTACAGAGTAGGAAAGTCCTGCAAAGATATCTCCTAATGGTCTTCCTTCTTTTTGTGTTTGTTTAATTTTAGAATTCATAAACACCGTACAACGAGATCCCAAATCAATTGGATTTTTTGAATGAATGGCATATGTTACAAAATCTTCTAAGTTCATTTTTAAAGATTTGGCCAGGGTCTCAATAAATGATCCACATCCAGAGGAACAAGCTTCATTTAACATGATAGAGTCTACTGTCCCATCTTTTATTTTAATGTATTTCATATCTTGTCCACCAATATCGATGATACTTTCAACTCCAGGTAGGAAGTAATTAGCTGCTTCATAATGAGCCATAGTCTCTATTTCACTAATATCTAAATTAAAAGCCGTTTTAATTAACATTTCCCCATAACCAGTAGATCCTGCTTGACGGATTACACAATTTTTAGGAAGTTGTTCATATAAATCAAGAATCATCTCTTTAATCGTATCTACAGGAGTCCCTTTATTATTCTTATAATTTTCATAAAGTAATTCTCCATTCGATGATATCGCAACCACTTTTGCCGTAGTAGAACCTGCATCAATTCCTACAAAAATATCTCCTGAGTATGTTGATAATTCTTTTCTTTTTACTTTATTTTTATCATGACGTTTTTTAAACTTTTCATAGTCTTTTTCATCTTGAAATAATACTTTTAAACCAGTAGATTCTTCTTCTTTAAAGTCTTTTAATTTATCTAATAATTCTAATATTTCTTTTTTATGATAACTTTTCTTATTATCAAGATTTAATGTCGTACCAAGACATACAAATAGTCTTGCATCTTCTGGAGTAATAACTTCTTCTTCTTTTAAATTTAATGTTTTGATAAATCTTTCTTTTAACATATCTAAGTAGTTTAGAGGACCACCTAGAAACATGACATTTCCCTTTATCGGTCTTCCACAAGCAAGACCACTTATCGTTTGATTTACTACCGCTTGCATGATAGATAAGGAAATATCTTCTTTACTAACGCCTTCATTTAATAATGGTTGAATATCGGTTTTTGCAAAAACACCACAACGAGATGCAATAGGATAGATATTTTTTCCGTTTTTTGCAAGAGTATTAAGTCCTTCCGTAGTGGTATTTAATAGAACTGCCATTTGGTCAAGAAAAGCACCAGTTCCTCCCGCGCAAGAGGCATTCATTCTTTGTTCAATGGTTTGATCAAAGTAGATGATTTTAGCATCTTCTCCCCCAAGTTCTATCGCAACATCTACTCCAGATGCATATTTTTTAATCGCATTACGACAAGCAATTACTTCTTGAACAAAAGGAACTTCTAAGTATTTTGCCAAAGTAATCGCACCACTTCCAGTCATGGATAAAATAAACTTCTCTTTGGGAAATTGCTCTAATACTTCTAAAAATAAATCATGAATTGTTTTTTTTGTATCCGAAAAATGTCTTCTATATTCCTTATATAAAACATGATCTTCTTTATCCAATACAATCATTTTTACTGTAGTGGAACCAACATCAATTCCTACTCTTAACTCTTTATTCATTACTACCACATCCAAATTCGTATCATATCTATTTTATCATTATTTTTAAAAAACACAAAGAAAAAGTTCTAGATTTTCTAGAACCTTTCTAACTACTAGCAAGAGTAAAACTCCTTCCACTATCAGGACTTTCATAGGTTGATGTTGTACTACCATACAATTTAGAAGTTGTATTACTAATACCTCCACCATTCGTTTGAGGAATAGTTAATAACCATGTAGTAGCATCTCTACCTGCAGCATAAAACATACCTTCCATATTTATTACTTTTGATGTGTTCCATCCACTTAAATCTAAATTGAATGTTGTAGCATCTCTACCTGCAGCATAAAACATACCTTCCATATTTGTTACTTTTGATGTGTTCCATCCACTTAAATCTAATTCAAAAGTTGTAGCCCTACTTCCCGCTTGAAGAAACATATTACTCATATCTTCAACATTACTAGTATCCCATCTACCTAAGTCACCAATATAGCTGATATTAAAAGTGGTATCTTTCCAGCCACCAGCATTAGCAAACATACTACTCATATTTGTAACTTTTGATGTATTCCAATCACTTAAGTCACCTATCCTCCAATGAGAAGACTTTAATCCAGCATCGTTGAACATACTGGACATATTGGTTACTTGTAAAGTTTTCCATCCACCTAAATCTAATTCAAAAGTTGTAGCATTATATCCTGCACCATAAAACATACCTTCCATATTTGTTACTTTTGATGTATTCCATCCACTTAAATCTCCTATACTCCACGTTGTAGCATTATAGCCTGCTTCACTAAACATATTAGACATATCTGTTACCTTTGATGTGTTCATATTGATCAAATTAGCTGTAAAAGAAGAAGATGATGATCCCATTCCTCTAAACCAATAGGCTGTCGATGTAGGTACAATAGTATTTACAACATTTACAGTTGTCACATTACTATCATACGAAGACCAAGGAACATCAAATTTTGAATAAAATGCAGTAGTTCCTAAAAAACTTCCTGTCTTATTACCAGTCAATTGACTACTTGATAAAACAAACGTTTCGTTTACATTATCGTTATCATTATCTTGAAGTGCCCAATATATAGTTTCTGTTACTGGTGGATTATCCCAATGAGCATATATTGTTGTATCAGATGTGATTGCTATAGATTGTGACGGATAATAAGCTACTCCTGTATAACTTGATTCTGTATTATAACTATCAATAACTTTACCAGTTAAAGTATAAGCACTAAATGCTTCATCTGGTATTGGAGTAGATACTCCAGATACTACT
>CADBSF010000050.1 GCA_902797265.1 uncultured Erysipelotrichaceae bacterium | reverse complement strand
TTGTTACATTAGTACCCGTAACGCTTCCACTTGTAACAGCAATACTTCCCGTTTTAAAGTGTACATCCCAAGTGGATGCTGGAATATTCGCTACTCCATTAATTTTTAGATTTGCTCCTAAGGCAGCATACCCTACTCCAATTACTGCAATTAAAAGTAGAATTGCAATTACCAATTTGCCACGTTTATCTTTGAAGCGTATATTATTATTTTTTTCTTTGTCACTAATCATTTACTATTTCTCCCTTCTTTTTATTTTTAAAATCATTAATATTTTTTTAGAGGTACACTGATAATTCCTAATTTGAAGGTATTTTAGAATATGTATGTATAAGTTAACATGATACTTTTTTCATTATCAAGCACTCTCCTATTTTGACTTAATTCTATCGAAAAAAAATGGGTGTGTCAAGTATTATTATTTCTATCATTACAACTAAATCAGTATAAATTGTTTTATGGAGAAAAGTATGTTAAAATATGAAAAAAAGAAAAGAGGTATATATGAAATCGATTGGTATTGTTGCTGAATATAATCCATTTCATAATGGACATAGTTATCAAATAAAAAAAATAAAGGAAAAATATCCGGATTATACGATTGTTGTTGTTATGTGTGGAAATTTCACAGAACGTGGCGAGCCAACCATCATCGATAAATGGAAACGTTCGGAAATAGCCTTGTTAAATGGAGTTGACTTAGTTGTTGAATTGCCTTTCCCATTTGCTACTCAATCAGGAGATTACTTTGCTTATGGAGCGATTACTCTTCTTGAATATTTAAAAGTGGAAAGAATGATATTTGGTAGTGAATCTGATAATTTAGAAGAAATAGAATTCATAGCGAAAACTCAAATTGAAAATGAAGACTTTGATAAGTTAGTAAAAATCTATTCAAAAATGGGAAAGAATTATCCTACTGCTATTTCAGCTAGTATTGAAGAGTTAACAGGAAAAAAAATAACTACTCCCAATGATTTATTAGGAGTTAGCTATATCAAAACTATTTTGAAGAATCATTATCATTTGATTCCTGAAACTATAAAAAGAACCAACAATTACCATGAAGAACAATTAACAGAAATGATTTCATCAGGGACATCGATAAGAAAATGCTTAAAAGAGAATATATCCATTGAAAAACAAATTCCAAAAGAAGAAATAAAGTACTTTGATACTCTTTATGATATAGAAGATTATTTTCCTCTTTTAAAATATAAAATATTAACCTGTAAAGATTTATCTATTTACCAAACGGTAGAAGAAGGTATTGAAAATTTATTAAAAAAAGAGATTTCTTCTTCTTGCTCCATGAGAGAATTCAAAGAAAGAATAAAAAGTAAGCGATATACTTATAATAAACTAAGTAGAATGATAATTCATATCTTATGTGATTTTACTAAGGAACAAGCTAAAGAGTTTCAAAATATTACTTATATTAGAATTTTAGGATTTAATCAAAAAGGAAGAAAGTATCTAAATCAAATCAAGAAAGATCTTCCTGTTCCATTAATTAGTAAAGTAAAAAGAGATAAAGAGAAAATGTTAGAATTTGAAATTAATACCACTAGTATTTATGATATAATGAACAATAAGAATTTAGTAAATCAAGAATATAAGAGTATTCTTTATATAGGAGATTATTATGATAAGAAATAAAACGACCGGTCAATTAATTGTAATTAGTGCCCCATCAGGTGCAGGAAAAGGTACCATCATTAAAGAATTATTAAGAAGAGATAATAAAACTAGATGGTTATCTGTTTCTGCTACTTCAAGAGAAAAAAGAGAGGGTGAAATAGAAGGGGTCAATTATTATTATTTAACAGAAAAAGAATTTCAAAAAAAAATAAAGGAAGATTATTTTTTAGAATATACCAAGTATGCCGATAATTATTATGGAACACCAAAAGAGTATATTAAAGAAAAACTTCAAGATGGAATTGATGTTATCCTAGAAATAGAAATTGAAGGAGCAACTAATATTAAAAAAATTATTCCAGAAGCAATTTTTATTTTTATTATGCCTCCTTCTTTAAAAGAATTAGTAAAACGATTAAAAACTAGAGGTACAGAATCAAATGAAAAAATATTAAAAAGATTTCACAATGCATATAAAGAAATTAATGAAGTATCTAAATATAATTATGTCGTAGTAAATGATATTGTAGAAGCTGCTGTTGATAAAATAGAAGCAATTATTAAATCAGAAAAATGTCGTGTCGATAGAATTGAAGAAGTTTATCTAGATACAAAAGAAGAAGAAATTCATGAATTATTAATTGATCATTTAGAATTTGATAATAGAAGTATAGGAGAAAGAATTGAATGAAAATGAAATTAGAAGAATATAGAAAAGAATTAAAAGAAAGAATTGATAATAATCAAATAGACAAAGATGTAATAGAAGATACTTATACTTGGATCTTATTTTTTCAACATGAACGATTAATCCACTTAATTGTAACCTTCTTTACAGGAATGGGAACCATTCTTTTCCTATTGGGAAGCTTATATTTTGAATCTATTCCCCTACTATTACTCTTTTTGATAACACTAGCATTATTTATTCCCTATATCTTTCATTATTATAAGTTAGAGAATGGAACTCAAGAGTTATATAATCTCTATTTTGAATTAAAAAAGAAATGGAAATCTTAAAATGAATAAAGTAAAGAAAAAAGAAATATTATCCTATCTTTTTCTTTTTCTTGTTATTTTCATTTATAATTCTATATTCGATACAACCTATGATCATATCATTGATTTTACTCATTGTTATAGTATTTCAAATGGATTAAAAATCTATCAAGATTTTAACATCGTAATCGGTCCTATCTATCCCATATTTGTATCTCTTTTCTTAATGATATTAGGGAAAAATCTATTGGTTTTTAATATCATCAATTCCCTTTTTGTAGTAGGAATTTATAGAATCATAAAAAAGGATAATCCAAATTCATTATCATTATTACTATTTATCTTATTTCAAAATGTATTGATTGCGAAATACAATACGTTTTCCTTATTGTTATTTTATATTATTTACTATCTAGAGAAAAAAGAAGATGAGAAACAAGACTACTTAATAGGAATCTTTTTATCTTTGTTATTCTTTACCAAAATCAGTATTGGTATCTTCTTAATAATACCAACTCTTCTCATACATTACAAAAATCCTAAAAAAATAAGAAAAAGATTTCTATCTTTTATACTTCTATCTAGTATTATTCTATTCCTTCTTTTGATTACGAATATCTTACCTGGATTTATGAATTATACAATTCTTGGATTATTTGATTTTCGAAATAGTACCAGTTCTATTCATGGAACTCATAATTTTAATTTCTTAATCATCGTTTTAATTATCATAGGAATTTATCTTTTCTTCCATAGAAAAAAAGATAAAATGTCATGGTATTTGATATCTTTTCTTATCATGAGTTATCCTATCTTTGATACTACCCATATCTTACTAGCAATTTTTCCAACTCTCGTATATTTTATAGATACTATTCCTAGAAAAGAAAACACAGAAAATATCTTTAAAGGATTAGCTATACTAAGTTATGTACTTGTATTATTCACGATTAAAGATCATTCTTACCTCACAAAAATGGATTGTAAACATAAATATTGTTCTAATAATAATATTTATAATGAGACCTTTCAAAATGTTCATATTATTAATTCTATATTAGAAAAGAAATATCAAAACTATCGTAAATTTTATTTCAATTATGATGCTTATTTCTATAAATTAGATTTAAAAGAAAATATCAATAAATATGACTTTATCTGGGAAGGAAATATGGGTTATCAAGGAGAAGAAAACTATCAAAAAGAAATTCATAATATCTGTCAAAAAGAAAAATGTTTATTTGTATTAGATAATCGAATGATGAATCAGAAGAAAAAAGAATCTATATCCATGAAATTAATTCAATATGTAAGAAATAATTATCAAAAAGAATTGGTATCAGAAATTCCTTATCAAAATATAGAAATATTAAAAAGTGAATAACATAACATTATTCACTTTTTTTATATAAGATATATTGATTATCAGAAATAATCTCCAAAGAATGAGATTTTAAATAATGAGATAATTTAGAATTCTTTTCGATAAGAAAATAATCAAATTGATAAGAATCCAGGATTTCTTGATAGTTTTCCTCTAAGGAGGTAATTACTAAATAATCAGGTAAAATATCTTTCGAATATAAGTCAGCTCTTCCATCAATAAAAACAGATTGATTATGATAGATTAATTCTCCTCCAATATTATAATCATTGAATAATCTCTTCGGATTTTCTTTTTCTAAAGCAGAAAGTATTTTATTCGATAGAGAATGTGATTCAATATGAGATTTTATTGTTGGGAAGAAAAGAAGAAAAGAAGAAAGACAGAAGATGATACAAATTAGAAAAACTCCTGTAGTTCCCAAATCAATCTTACGAGGAGATAGATAAGAAACAATTACAAAGGACATAATAATATAAGTATAACTAGAAAAGCGAATACTTTTTAATCCTAAAAAAATAGATAATAGAAATAGAGATAAATCGATAAATCGTATTTTCTTCTTACTAATGATAAATAGAAATAATACAAAAATTAGTAATAAAAGATAAGGATAATGAGATAAATTAGTAAAAGAAATCGGTTCCCATTCTTGAATTACTTGTAACATAGTAGAATCTAACATATTTTGATAAGGATAGAAAAGAAGTTTTATTCCATGAGGATTTATTAAAGTACAAAACATAGAAAATAATCCAATGATTATAAACTTGATATGTTGTTTTTTAGTAATCCTTTTTGCTTCGATTTTTCCAATAGAAAAAGAAAAGAATCCACAAAAAGAAAAGAAAAAAGGAAATAGATAAACAAGATTAGAAGATCCTCCATGAATATTTGCCCACAAAATAGAAATAATTGGCAAGAAATAGAGTTTCTTAGAATTTTCATTTTGATAAGCATCATATAAAATGAAAATGGTTAATGCTAGAAAATTGAAACTTAATAAATTGGGTCTTCCTTGCATAAACGAAGAAAAGATAAGAGAAAAACTAAACCAGATAAGACTAAAAGGAATATTACTTAAATATTCCTTTCTTCTTGAAAAAAACAGAATCATGAACAAAGAAGTAATACAAAAATATCCATAAATCAATAAATGCCATTTCTTAAAGACAGTCTTAAATCCATAGAGAATCATTTCAAAGAGCCATTCATGACTCATCCAATATCCTCCACTTTTAGTCCAGGAAAAAACGTCTTTTGTTAGAATTCCATGATGAGTCATATATTCTCCTGCTTTTATATGCCAAAAATAATCAGATTCTCTTACCATAAAAATAAGTAAGAAGAAAGAAAGACTGATTAGAAGAATAACAAAAAGAAGAAGAAATCGATTATTAGTAATCTCTTGTATTTTTTTCTTCATAACCTACACCTATTTTCTATTTTTATATTTCAACAATACGAATATAATTAGTTGACTTTGCAACTCCTAAAGGAAATCCTCCTGTAATCACAATTAAATCTCCTGGAACCAAATGAAATTCCTCAATAGCAATCTTTTTTGCACCATCAATCATCTCATCGGTATTATCATATATCGGAGTAACAACTGGTTTTACACCAAAATTTAATGATACTTTTTCTGCAATATGATTAGAAGGACAACAAGCAAGTATCGTACAATTTGGTCTTAGATTACTAATACGTCTAGCTGTAAAACCACTCATCGTAGTAGTAACAATTAATTTGATATGATCATATAAACAAGCATCCACAACCAATTTCGCAATGGTATCAGAAATACTTATCTTTCTTTTATAATCAGTATGTTTTGAATAATCAATAGTAGACTCTACATATTCCACAATACGACTCATATAAGAAACTGCTTGAATAGGATATTTTCCAACTGTTGTCTCACCTGATAACATCACACAATCCGTTCCATCTAAAACAGCATTCGCAATATCTGAAACCTCTGCACGAGTAGGACGAGGAGATTGATACATAGAAGCAAGCATCTCTGTTGCGACAATAGCAAACTTCCCATTTTCACGGCACTTGGTAATGATTCTTTTTTGAAGAACTGGCAATTCTTCAAGAGGAACTTCAACACCCAAATCCCCTCTAGCTATCATGACTCCATCACTTTCTCTAATAATCTCATCAATATTATCGATTCCACGTTGACTTTCAATCTTAGAAATAATTCTAGCGTCTCCCCCATTTGCTTCGATAATAGAACGAACAGAACGAACATCTTCCTCGCAATTAACAAACGATAAAGCTAAATAATCACAAGAATGCTTTGCCGCAAATATGATATCTTCCTGATCTACTTCACTAATAAAAGGAAGATTTAAATTTACTCCTGGTACATTTATTGTCTTATGACTATTAATTTCTCCATCACATAACGCTCTTAATAATAGAGAATTTTCTTGCTTATCGATTACTTCTAAGTCTAATAAAGCATTATCAATTAATACATGCTTTCCAACTTCTATAAAAGAAATAGCTTCTGGATGATTAACACTAAATTGATTTTCATCTCCTACAACATTATCTTTTACTAAAGTAATTGTATCTCCTTTTTTTAAAGAAACCACATGAGAAAATTCCATCGTTCGAAATTCTGGTCCTTTTGTATCATACATAATCGCAATAGGACGATTACATTTTTTACGTACTTCTCTTACAACTTCAATTGCTTTTAAACAGTCTTCATAACTAGCATGGCTAAGATTAATTCTTGCACAATCCATACCATTAGAAACCATTTCACTCATAATTTCTACATTATTACATGCCGGTCCAACACTACAAATAATTTTTGTTTTTTTCATTAACTTCTCCTCCGTTATTAAAATAATTATATAACAAATAAAAGAAAAAGACCATTATTTAAATGGTTCTTTATTTTCTTTGACACATAGGACAATAATAGGTTCCTCTCCCACCTACTGTAATTTTTTTTATAACTTCACCACAGGAGCATAATTTTCCATCTTTACCATGAACAGCTAATTCATTTTGAAAATTACCATGAACACCTTCTCTAGAAGTAAAACTACGAATAGTTGTTCCTCCTAAATCGATTGCTTTTAATAATACATTTTTTGTGTT
Source organism: uncultured Erysipelotrichaceae bacterium (assembly GCA_902797265.1). Lineage (GTDB taxonomy): Bacteria > Bacillota_I > Bacilli_A > RF39 > UBA660 > UBA3789. The sequence continues at coordinate 28,023 of CADBSF010000050.1, read as the reverse complement.
TTTGATAATATCCTCACATTCTTTTAAACTAATTTTACTAGCTTTTCTGGAAGGATGAATATGAGAAAAAAACAAAATTTCATTCGCATAGATGTTTCCAATTCCCGCTATAACACTTTGGTCAAGTAAAACGGTTTTAATAGGAATTGTTCTCTTATGAATCTTATTATATAAATAATTCTTCGTAAGAGATTCACTATCGAACTCTAATCCAAGTTCACTAAGAGGTTTACGGGAATAAGCTTCTTCTTTAGAAAATAGATACATCTTTCCAAACTTGCGAACATCACAATATCGAAACGAAATATCGTGATTCATATGAAAAACAACATGTTCATGTTTCTCTCTTTTCTCTTTTTCTTTTCGAAACAAAAACTTTCCTTCCATTCTAAGATGAATCAACAATACATCTTTAGAGAGATGAAAGACAAGAAATTTTCCTCTGGTTGTAATATCTAAAATAGTTTGATTACGAATTTTTTCTTGAAATTCTAATACACTAGGATAAGCAATAATATTATCCCAATAAACAGAAACAGATTGAATTTCTTTTCCTAATAATGGTTCTTTTAAATTTCTACTAACTGTAATTACTTCTGGTTTTTCAGGCACAACATCACCTACTTTGCTTCATACCAATTATTTCCAACTTCTATATCTACTTTTAAAGGAACACTTAATGATAAGGTATTTTCCATAATATTTTTAACAATTTCTTTTACTTCTTCTAATTCCTCATTTAATACATTAAAGACTAATTCATCGTGTACTTGAATTAACATTTTACTTTTTAATCCTCTATTTTCAAATTCTTCATAGATTTCAACCATTGCTTTCTTTAAAATATCAGCAGCTGTTCCTTGAATTGGAGTATTTAAAGCCATTCTTTCTCCACTACTACGAATCATATAATTTTTATTTTTTAATTCTTCAATCACTCTTTTTCGATTCATCAATGTCTTTACATAACCATTTTTATAAGCATTCTTTTTTTCTTCTTCCATATATTCATAGATACCTGGATAGGATTCTAAATAGTTATCAATAAATTCTTTTGCGGTATTAATATCGATTCCTAAATCTTCTGATAAACCAAAACTACTGATTCCATATAAAATTCCAAAATTAACGGCTTTTGCATTTCTTCTCATATCTTTGGTAACTTCTTCGATTGGTACATGAAAGATATCAGAAGCTGTTTTCGCATGAATATCTTGATTATCAATAAAAGCTTGAATTAAATTCGTAGCGTGAGCCATATGAGCAAAGATACGAAGTTCTACTTGAGAATAATCACTTGATAAGATAACAGAATCTTTATCAGGAACAAAGGCTTTTCTTATTAATCTTGCATATTCATTTCTAGCTGGAATATTTTGTAAATTCGGACTAATACTAGAAAGTCTACCAGTACGAGTTAGAGTCTGTGTAAAAATCGTATGAATTCTTCCATCTTCTCGAATTTCTTCTTGTAATCCAACGGCATAATTAGAATACAATTTCGCTAACGTACGATATTCAAGAAGGAAAGGAACAATAGGATGTTTATCTACAATCTTATCTAAAATCTCCTTACTAGTAGAATATTTATTATCCTTTACCCTTTTTGGATAAGGAATATGCAATTCTTCAAACAAGACAACTGATAACTGAGAAGGACTTAATATATTAAATTCTCTTCCAGCAAGATGATAGATTTCTTGTTCCATTTGTTCCATAGAAACCTTTAGTTCTTTTTCTACTTCCTTTAAATAATCCTTATCCACTTTAATTCCAGTTATTTCCATATCAGCTAGAACTTTAATGAGAGGCATCTCTATCTTAGAAAATAAATTCATTTCTTCTTCTTCCTCTATTTTCTTTAATATTTCTTCTCTTGTCTCATAAATAAATCTAGCTTTTTCAACACATACACTTTTTAATTGATCTAGTTCTATTTCTTTTGGTCTTTTTAAAGTACCATATAAAGATTCATAATCATCAATAGAATAAGAAAAAGATCTTGCTAAAAAGCTAATATCGTCTTTTACAACATAATCTAGTAAATAAGCTCCTATCATTAAATCATAAGGACAATTTACAATAGAAAGAGGGTTTAATACAACAAGATTCTTTTTTAAATCATAAGTATATTTTTCAACATTAGAAGAAAAGATATTTGAATGAGAAAAGATTTCTTCTTTTGTTAAGAAATAACCATTTTCTCCATCATATAAACCCATTCCTAATATTTCACTCTTACTATAAACTTCTCCTCTCGTTTCTAAATAGAAAGAGAAATTTTTATGTTTAAACTCAGAAATATCTTTAATAAGAATTTCTTTTTTCTCTTCTTTTTCTTCTTTCTTCTCTCCATTAAAAGATAGTTTCTTTAATAAAGAATAAAATTCTAATTCTTCTAAGATAGCTTTATATTGTTCTGGAATAAATCCTTTATACTGACAATCATCTAAAGAAAAATTTAAAGGTACTTCTCTATAGATGGTTGCGATATCATAACTCATATAAGCATTTTCTTTATCAGCTTCTAATTTTTCTCTCATTTTAGGAGTTAATTCTTCTAGATGTTGATAAACACCATCTAAGGAACCATATTTAGATATTAATTGAATAGCTCCTTTTTCACCTATTCCTTTCACTCCAGGAATATTATCACTAGAATCACCCATTAAAGCTTTTAAGTCAATCATATGAATTGGTTCTGTCTGATAAGTCTGAAAGAATTCATTCTTATCCATTAAAATAGAATCATTACTTTTTAATAGTTTAACAACTACTTCATCACTAATTAATTGTAATAAATCTTTATCACTAGAAATAATCGTACCTATGAAATCTTTTTCTTCATCAACCATTCTCGATAATGTGCCAATAATATCATCAGCCTCGTAATTATCAATTTCAAAATGTTTGATTCCCATACTATCTAGTACTTCTTTTGCTTTTGGAAATTGACTTCTCAATTCATCAGGCATTTCACTTCTTCCTGCTTTATAAGAATCATATTTATCATGTCGAAAAGTCTTTCCTTTATCAAAAGCTACCATAATATAACTAGGTTCTTCTTCTTTAATAATTTTATTCATCATATTAATAAAACCATATAGAGCATTGGTAGGAAAACCTTTCGAATTTTTCATGATAACTCCTTGATAAGCAGTAGCATAAAAACTTCTAAATAATAAATTATTTCCATCTACTAATATAATCTTCTTCATACGATCAACTCCTAATTTTATTGTATCATAAAATCGTTATTTCATAGCAATTTCTACAACATTTTCTTCTTTTTCTTGGAGTTTTTCCATTCTATCAGCTAATAATAATAAATATCCAAATAAAGCAAAATATAGTAGTAGAACAATTACCCCTTTCTTCATAATATTTTTCACACATATCACTCCTTTCTGAATATAGTATAATATCGAACAATAATTCGTGTCAATATTTTTTTAAACATTTGTTTGACATTTGACAATTATAATGATATACTAAAGCAGTAAAGGAGGTTATTTTTTATGGAAAAATTAACAAACGGTCAATCAAAAATTTTACAAGTATTAAAACAATTAATTGCGAAAAATGGTTATCCACCAACAGTAAGAGAAATTGGTGAAGTAGCAGAATTATCTTCACCAGCAACCATTCATTTTCATTTGAAAAAGTTAGAAGAAAAAGGATATATTAAAAAGAATGACAAAAAAAATAGAACTATTGAAATATTAGTTCCTAATGAATATATAACAAAAAATGATTCTGTTGTCGATGTTCCTCTTCTTGGTAAAGTAACAGCAGGAACACCAATCGAAGCAATCGAAACTCCAGATGAATATTTCTCATTACCAACAAATCTAATTAGTAATAAAAAGGAAGTATTTACCTTAAAGGTAAGTGGAGAATCTATGATAAATGTAGGTATTTATGATGGAGATATTTTAATCGTTGAAAGAAGAAATACAGCAAGAAATGGAGAAACCATTGTTGCGATGAATGATGAGAATGAAGTTACTGTAAAAACATTCTATAAAGAAAATGGATACTTTAGACTTCAACCAGAAAATGATACTATGGATCCAATTATCTTAAAAGAATGTACAATTTTAGGAAAAGTAATAGGATTATATCGAAAATTAGACTAAAAAAAGATGAAGATTCATCTTTTTTTATTGTTGATTCTTTTTAATCCATTCCCTTACTACGTAACTAGCAATCATCAAACCAGCAGATGAGGGAACAAATGATGTGGATCCTACTGTTCTACTACCTGTTTTTATCGGTAATTCTTTCGAACATAATACCATAACTTTCTTAGTAATATGTTGATCTTTCACATATTTTCTAAGAATACGAGCAAGTGGATCATTACTTGTTTTTCGAATATCCACAATTTCTAATTGAGTAGGATCCAATTTATTTCCAGTACCCATGGAAGAAATAAATGGAATATCTCTTCTGATACACTCTAACAATACTCGTTTCTTTGTAGAAACCGTATCACAACAGTCAATAAAATAATCTATTTTTTCTTGAAATAAGCAAGAAATATTATCATCCGTAATAAAGGAATCAATCTTGATTACTTGACAATCAGGATTAATATCTAATATTCTTTCTTCTAATACATCTACTTTCTTTTTTCCAATCGTAGAAGTAAGTGCTAAAATCTGTCTATTTATATTTGTAATATCCACAATATCATAATCAACAATGATGATTTTTGATACTCTAGAGCGAACCAAACCCTCAACTACAAAAGATCCAACTCCTCCTACTCCTAAAATCAAAACACATTTAGAAGAAAAAAGAGATAGATTGTTCTCTCCAACTAATAATTCTAAGCGAGAAAAACGATTAGGCTGCTTTTCCGTATTCTCCATCCTCCATTTTCTTAACAAGTCTCTTAGGAACTTGTTTTTTTGCTTGTATCAAATTTAAAGGCTTATCATATAACACTTTATGAATATAGGAAATTCTAGTATAAATATCCGTATTTGATTTAGCCATTTGATAGTATTTATTTAAATTACGATAATCTCTCGTATGAATATTAGATAATGCTTTTAATGTTTCTTCTAATGATTCTTCAGAAATAGAAGTATCTGATAAAACCGTACATTCAAAATTATTCATAAAATCAATAGTTTCACTTAAATCAGAAATTCCTGCTTCTTCAAATAATCTAGGCCATACAGAAGAATCTCTATTTTCTTTAATAATTCTTTGTAAAGAAGCTATCTTATCATTTGTTAAATGTTTATCAATTCCTAAATTTTCAAAAGAAAGGTATCTTCCTCTTTTTTCAGTTCCTGGGATTTCTTTTACTAAATCAATAATTGCTTTACTATATAAACAATCTAAACTATCATTTACTTTTTTAGGTGGAGGTGCAACTTCATAAACATCATATAAATTAGAATTGGCATGCTCTTTCGTCGTCACTAAAAAACTTCTAGGATATAGTAATGATTTACTTCGAATAAAATCAATAGGAGCCATATCATCTCTAGAATTTTTAAAAGAAGAGTCTGAAAACTTAGCACGATTTACAATAATCTCACTTTCTTTGGCATCATCAAAACAAACACCACGTCTAATCTTTTGTGCTGTCTTAAGTTTTACTTCTACATTCATTACTCTCTTCTTATTAACAATCGGTAATATTAGCATATCCATCACCTCGTAGCGTATTATACTATAAAAGCACTTGAAAAGCAATAAAAAAAGTCAGAATAGATAATCTTAGCAAACGATAAAACCTAATCTTCTGACCAGGTGGGTGTTCATACTCAACCATTAGGATTCCTACATAAATGTAGGCATTCAACACCGGTTGACTCGATCCGAACTCCCGTATCGTTACTTTAGTCGGTTTTAAAAAGTGCCAAAACATATCTATCTGACAATTTCATTATACACTATCTAGATTCATCTTAACAAGTATTTTCACATCTTTTTTCGGAAATCATAAATTATTCTAGGTGATAAACATGATTTTTCAAGGAAAAAAAATAAGTTTCTACTATGAAAAACAAGGATATCAAAAGAATACAATCGTTATCTTACCAGGTTGGGGTAATACAAGAAATACCTTTTACTATTTCATAAATAATCTAAAAGAAAAATATACCATCTATATCCTAGATTATCCTGGATTTGGAAAGAGTCCTGTTCCTAAAAAAGAATTAACAATTGATGATTATGCTGAAGAAATAAAAGAATGGTTTCTAAAAGAAAAAATAGAAAATCCCATCATAATTGCCCATTCTTTTGGAGGAAGAATTGTTTCACTTCTTACAACAACCTATCAGATACATGCAAAAAAAATCCTTCTAATCGATGTAGCAGGTATTAAAAGAAGAAAAAAATTAAAAATATTTTTAAAAGAAAAAATCTACAAACTATTAAAATTATTGATAAAACGTTTCCCTAAAAAATATCAAAAAAAACAATTAAAGAAACTAGCAGAATTCTTTTCCTCTTCTGATTACAGAAATCTTCCTACTTCCATGAAAAAAACATTTCAAAATATCATTCAAAAAGATTTAAGAAATCAGTATCAAGAAATAAAATCTGATGTATTAATTCTATGGGGAGAAAAAGATTTCGATACTCCTCTAAAAGATGCTTTTCTATTAAAAAAAATAATAAAAGATTCTGAATGTATCGTCTATAAAAACGCTTCTCACTACTCCTACCTAGAGAATCCCTATTTAACATTAAAAATAATAGAAGCTTTCTTAAAAGAAAAAACTTAACAGATTATTTGGTTTCCGTTAAGCTAAAATATCCTTTTATTAAATTATCTTGTTTCTTAGTACTTTTATCTAACCATACTCTAATTTGATAAGTACGTTCATCTCCACCAACTAATAATTCATTAGAAAAAAGAACAATATGATTTCCCATAACACTATATACCTTATCATCAATCGAATATCTAATAGGAGAAGTATCAATAGAATCATCAATATTTAATAGAATTTGATATTTACTTGTTTGAAAATTACGATTAGAAACACGAAAAGTATAAGGATTGCTCTTCTTTCCTTCTGTATCACTCATAATAGAAGAATCTGTTAATGAAATAACCTCTCCTTGTGATACTAATCCTTCTACTTCATCTCCATATATTATAGTAGAAGCATCAGAAGAATCAATCATAATAAGTCGATAACCTAATAATAGAAAGATGCTTAAAAAAAAGATAACTAAGATAGTTGTATATCTTTTTTCATGTTTTTTAATTCTTTGTATCGTATGATTAATTTCTACAGAAGAATTTAATAGAATATCTTCACTTTTTAATTTTCTTTTCTTTTTCTTCATTTTCTTCACTCAATTCTAAGAAAATTTTATCAAAAAAAAGGACTGAATTCAATCCTTTCTTAAAAATTATGGTGTTAATCGATTTGGTCCTCTAAATAAGAATTGTACTTCCTTGACACTAGGAACTCCTAGTAATAACATGGTAAGTCGATCAATTCCAATTGCAAATCCACCATGAGGAGGACATCCATGTTTAAAGAAATCTAAGTAGAAAGAAACATCTTCTCCTAATCCTTTTTCTTTGGCATTCTTTACTATTTCAGAATATCTATGTTCTCTTTGAGCTCCTGTTGTAATTTCAACACCTCTCCAAATTAAATCATATCCTAATAATTTTCCTTCTTCATCTCTCATATGATAAAAAGCTCTCTTCTCTGCAGGAAAGTCAATAACAAATAAAAATTCTGAATCAAATTTATCTTTGGCTAATTTGTAACATAATCTCTCTGCCTCTGTTGTTAAATCATTCTTTTCTGAATCATCTACATGATAATCATATCTTTCTTCTAATTCTTGATAGATTTCAGAAAGTCTCATTTTTGGGAAAGGAAGTTTAGGAACAACTACATCCATATCAAATACTTCTTTCATCTTTTCTCCATATTTTTCTTTTACCTTTTCTAAAGCATAAGTAAGCATTTCTTCTTCTAAAGCCATCACATCATTATAATCTTGAATATAGGCAAACTCTACATCAAAAGAAGTAAATTCTGTAGCATGTCTACTAGTATTTGAATTTTCTGCGCGGAAACAAGGTGCAACTTCAAAGACTCTTCCAAGTCCTGCAGCTAAAGCCATCTGTTTATAAAATTGAGGACTTTGAGCAAGATAGGCTTTTGTATCAAAATATTTTACTTCAAATACTTCACTACCAGATTCACTGGCTGCTCCAATAAACTTAGGAGTATGAATTTCTGTAAAACGATTTTGATAAAGATATTCTCTCATATATTCTACAAAACTACTTTGAACTTGAAACATTAAAATATTATTTTCACGTCTTAAATCAATATAACGATAATCAAGTCTAGTATCTAAGTTAACCGTTGTAATATCTTTATAATTAAATGGTAACTCTCCTAAATTTTCACTAGTCACTTTTATCTCTTTCGGAATGATTTCCATACCACCCATTTTTACCTTAGGATTTTCCATTAAAGTACCTTTAACCGTAATAGTAGATTCAACACTTAATTGATTTACAATCTCTACTAATTCTTTATTGGCTTCCTCGCTCTTTTCAATAGTAATTTGTACTTTTCCTACTTCATCTCTTAATACAATAAATTGTACCCATTGTAAATTACGAATATTATCAACAAAACCACTAACACATACTTCTTCTCCATAATGATTTTTTAATTCATCTAAAAATAATCTTTCCATTATTCTTCCTCCTTCTTACAATGACATTCATGTTCTCCCTCTTGATGACATCCACATTCACAACAATCTTCATCATCTTCCATACTATGAATCATTTCATCTAAATAATAAATAATAACATCTAAATTAATCAAATCTTCTTGCTTCGTCTTATTATTTTTAATTTTAACTTCATTATTATTTAAATCTTCACTATTTAATACACAAGTAAATTTAGCATGATATCGATCAGCTTGTTTAAATTGTCCTTTTAAACCTCTACCTGTATATTCTGTTTCTACAATAAATCCAGCCATTCTAAGTTCTTGAGCAAGATAAGCTGCATATTTCTTTTCTTCTTCATTGACATACATCAAGAATAAATCAATATCTTCCACAATTGGTAATTTTACTTGTTCTAATTCCAAAGCCATGACAAGACGACCAATTCCTGTTGCGAAACCAACACAAGGTGTTTCAGGACCATCTAATTGATCTACTAATCCATTATAACGACCACCTGCACCAAGTACATTGTTAGAACCAAAACCTTCAACCTTAGCTTCAATCTCAAATACTGTATGGTTATAATAATCAAGTCCTCTAACAATACTAGGATTAATTTCATATGATATTTGCATAATATCTAAATATTCCTGTACTTTTTCAAAACGATCTCTACTTTCCTCATTTAAATAATCTAAAGTTTTTGGAGCATTCTTTAATAATGGATTATCTGCATCCACTTTACAATCTAATATTCGTAAAGGATTCTTTTCTAAACGAACTTTACAATCTTCACAAAACTCATCAATATGAGGCTTAAAATAATCAATTAAAGCTTCTCGATAAGCCATTCTAGATTCTTTATCTCCTAAACTATTTAAATTTACTTTAATCTCTTTTAAACCAAGCATTTTATAAAGATTGACTGCTAAAGAGATAACTTCTGCATCACTTAAAGGATCATCACTACCAAGTATCTCTACTCCAAATTGAGTAAGTTCTCTATCTCTTCCACTTTGTGGTCTTTCATAACGATACATGGTTCCATTATAATAAACCTTTACTGGTTGACTAGGATCTCCATACATTTTATTCTCAATAAAACTACGTACTACTCCTGCCGTTCCTTCTGGTCGTAAAGTAATATTTCTTCCACCTTTATCAACAAAATCATAACTTTCTTTTGTCACAATATCGGTAGTCTCTCCTACTCCTCTATGAAATAACTCACTAGCTTCGAATAATGGAGTACGTATGTAATTATAATGATATTTTTCCATTAAAGCATCAATTACACTCTCAACAAACTTCCATACCTTAGCTTCCCTTCCATAAATATCATGACAACCTTTTTGTCTTTGTATCATAGTATCCCTCCTAAAATAAAAAGGTAGCACAAGAAAGGGCGAATAATATCCGCGGTGCCACCTTATTTTTTACTTAAAAAACTGATATCGTAGTAACACGCTTCTTTTTTATAGGATGTCTTCTTATCTACATTTAAAGTATTTTCACCAACCATACTCTCTCTCATTAAATCATAAATAATACTCTTTCCCAAGAAGATACTCTTATTATAAATCATTTTAGAAAACGATTCAATCATTTTTTCAAAAGTCCTACTTCTTTTTTATATAACTTAACATAATTTTCACTATTCATATGATGCTTTTCTAAAAAATCTGGAGTAAATAATTCTGTACGAATTCTACTAAATTCTTTTACCAAGACATTAGAAAATCCATGTTTTTCTACACTTTCTTTTAAAAAGATAGAAACAATATCTCCATACGCATAAGTAAAATCTTCTCCTACATTTAAAGATCGAACTCCATATAAATAATCCATCACTTCACTACTTTCGTAGAAGTGATATTTTACCATATCAATTAAATTTTTTTTATCTATATATAAGTATAAAGAATCCTTTAAATATTCATCTTGTAATAAAGAAAGAATATAAGAAGCTAATAAATAATCATGATTCATCAATTCTAATTGAAATATTGTATTCTTGACTTGATCTTTTAAAATATTATTTTTTATCATATAAGTAATAAATAATCTTTCAAATAACCGAGAATAAATTTCTCCAAAAAAGCTCTGATAAAAGTAACGATTATAAGTGATACTGTCTTCGTTCAAAGAATCTAAATCATAGACATGACCAAATTCATGGGCTAATGTTGACATGCACATAACCGTATAGTCAAAATTCGATATAGAAATATCTAAGTCCTTGGTTAAGGGATTATAAATAGTGGATCCTAGGCAGGTATCTCCCTCTTTTAAAACTGTTGTATGAATTCTTCCTTCTTTTAGAAATTTGATAAATAATTCTTCTAATCCAATAGAATTCATAAATCCCATAAAAATCTCATAAAAAGAATCTTCAGAAATAATATTTTCTTCAATTATTTCTTCATCACATATACTTTTCATAATCTCTTTAACATCAAAAAGAATATCGCAAAATAATTCACTATGAAATTCTTTATATTTAATTAAATTATCTAACATTTCATTTTCTTTAGAATCATATACTCGATAAAATTTTTTATAGCCATCTTTAGAACCAAATATTTGTTTCTTCTTGGGTTTTACTTTAATATTTAATACATTTCCTATCGTTGTATACAAATTTCCTATGTAATTTGCAAGAGCCATTCGATCTTCTCTATTTCTTACTTGAGTCATTAAATGGTTTGCTTTACTTAAACGTTTGTATAATTCTTCTATATTATCTCCTATCATATTATCCCCCAGTAGTTCCTTATTATAAAGAAAGCATCAGAAAATATCAATAGAAAAAAAAAGAAAACTTTTACATTTTCTCTTTTACTTTATCCATTCCTTTTAATAGATCATTTTTAAAGAAATGGTAAGTAGTTCTTATTAATAAGTAAAGTGGTAAAGCTACAATAATTCCTGTAACACCTGCAACCGTTCCACCGATAGAAACAGCCATAATCGTAATTAACGGATTAATATTATTCGTTTTACCATATACCTTAGGAGAAATAACATAGCCATCTAATTGTGGGAAGATTAAACAAATAATAATTGTCATAATAAATAATGGGAAAGAAACAACCGAAGCTAATATGATCGCAATTAAGTTGGTAATCAATCCTCCAAAATAAGGAATAACAGTAGTAACACACGCAAGTAATCCTAAGATAAACCAGTTAGGATGTCCTATGATTAAGAAGATAAAGCTATATTCAAAAAATTGTATTACCATAAAAATTTCTAATCCTTTTAAATAATTACTGATTTCCATATCCATCAATTTAATATATTGAAAAGCTCTCTTATTTCCAATAATAATCTCTTTAATCCAACTTCTAATCTTATCCATATCAATTAAGAAATAAGCAAAAGCAACAAATCCTACTATTAGTTTACTGACAACATCAATTGATTTACCCAATACATTCATAGTAGCAGTTGAATTCACTCCCGCTAAGCTTTTTAAAATATCATTTAAATAATCCGTTATCTTAATTTCAGCATCTCCGATATTAATATGAAACTTGGTATTAATATTATTAAAGACTTCTCCTAATGATTTTAATAAGATAGATAATTGATCATATAGCATTGGTATCGTTAATAATAATATTCCAATTACAACAACAACAATTCCAATAATAACAATCATTAAAGCTGGAGTCTTAGGAACTCCTTTTTTTTCTAACCATTTTACAAGAGGAGTAAATGCATATGCCATAGCAAAACCAGCAATAAAAGGAGCTAATATAGAAAGACATTTCGCAATTATTTTCCACCATAATCCAAGATTAGATAATCCAATATATAAAAGTAACATCAAAGCTGCCAAATTAACGACTTTATAATTTAATTTATTTGAAAACATCAAATCACCTCTCTAATAATATAGTAGTAGGTCCCATATTTTTAAGACTAACTTCCATGTCGGCACCAAATATACCTGTTTCTACTTCTATATATTTTCTTAATTCTTCATTAAACATATCATACAAACTACTAGCCTTATCGCCACCTAAAGCATTGATATAACTAGGACGATTTCCTTTGGAAGTATCTGCATATAAAGTAAATTGAGAAATGGATAAAACACTTCCTCCATAATCTAAAATACTTTTATTCATAACATCATTCTCATCAGGAAAAATTCTAAGATTCACTACTTTTTTTGCAAGATAAGATATTTTACTTTGATCATCACCTTCACAAAAACCTACTAATAAAACAAGTCCACTATCTATCTTGCCAACTGTTTTCTTCTCTACTTTTACAGAAGCTTCCCCACTTCTTTGAACCAATACTCTCATCTAAATTCCCTCTCAACTTTCTCTATGTAAGTATTCTTCATGATAGAATTCATTAATTTATTTAATTGTTCCAATCCTGTAACATAACAAGATAGTTCAAATACCATTGTTTTATCATCACTAACTGTTTTAATACTATCCACACTAACATTCATTAAAGAAACAGTTTGGATTAATTCTAACATATGATTCTCTAAATCATTAGTATATATTAATAGACAAGTTAAATATCTTTTATTAATATTAGTATTCCATTTAACTTCCAAAGTTCTATCTTCTAACATCTCTAAATTATGGCAATTCATTCGATGAACAGTAATTCCATTTCCTTTGGTAATATATCCAATAATGGAATCTCCATATACAGGATTACAACAATTTGCAAGATTTACTTTTACTTTATCAATTCCACTAACAACAATATCAGCATCAATGGATTTACTACTAATTTTAACATTTTTTGGTTTCACAGTTTCTTCATTTTTATCAATTACATGAATGACACCATTAACAGTAGCTTTTCCATTTCCAAGAGATAAATATAACTCATCTAAATCTTCTACTTTGATTGCTTCACAGATTTTCTTAATATTTTCATCACTCATAAATTCAGAAATAGAATATTTCTTTTTTCGTAATTCTTTTTCTAAAGCATATTTTCCTCTTTCTATATAGATTTCTCTATCATTCTTGGTAAAAAAGCTCTTAATCTTATTACGAGTTGCGGTAGATTTAACCATATGAATCCACTCTTTAGAAGGAGTAGAATTCTTATTGGTATTAATCTTTACAATATCATTATTATGAAGTTCATAGTTTAAAGGAACAATATTATTATTAACAATAGCCCCTACTGTAGTTTCTCCTACTTTCGTATGAATATGATAAGCAAAGTCAAGAGGAGTAGCTCCTTTTGGAAGTTCAATAACATCTCCCTTAGGAGTATAACAATAGATATTATTGTTTAATACTTCTTCTTTAACGGTATTAACAAAATCTTCATTACTCATTTTTTCATGGCTTAAATCAATAATTGACTTAAAGAATTGTAATTTTTGCTCTGTAGTAGATTGTAAGTTAGCACCTACTTTACTACCTCCATTTTCTTTATAAGCCCAATGGGAAGCAATTCCGTTTTCAGCAACCTCATCCATATCATAAGTACGAATTTGAATTTCAAATAAATAACCATTTATTCCAAAAACAGTCGTATGTAACGATTGATACATATTTGGTTTAGGCATTGCGACATAATCTTTAAATCTTTTAGGTAATGGTCTAAACTTTGAATGAATTAATCCAAGTGCCAAATAGCATTCTTGTTCGGTATTTACAAGAATTCTAAGAGCCAATAAATCATAAATATCATTAAATTTCTTACCTTTATCTAATTTATTATAGATACTATAAATGCTTTTTGCTCGTCCTTTTATTTCATGAGGTATATGATGCTCATTTAATAAATCTGTAACCTCAGTTTGCATATCATAGACCGTTTTATCTCTTTCCAATTTTGTCTTATTTAACTTTTCAGCAATATCATAAAAAACATCTGGTTTTAAATAACGAAGTGATAAATCTTCTAATTCACTTTTAATTTTATGAATACCTAAATGATGAGCAATAGGAGCAAGTATTTCTAACGCTTCTCTTGCTTTTACTTTTTGTCTTTCTGGAGGAATCGCCCACAATGTTCTCATATTATGAAGACGATCTGCCAATTTTATAATAATAACTCGAACATCTTCACTCATACCAACAATAATTTTTTTATAATAATCAATTAAATATTCATTTTCTGTAGAAAAATTAATTTTACTTAATTTTGATACTCCTTGTACTAATTTCGCAATCGAAGTACCAAAAGCCTCTTCCATCTCTTCCATAGTACAGTCACAATCTTCTAAAACATCATGTAATAATCCTGCTGATATTGTTTCATAATCAGCATAGACGGAAATAAGAATTAAGGCCACATTCATCGGATGATAAATGTAGGCCTCCCCACTCTTTCGAAACTGGCCTTCATGTTTTTCACGAGCAAACAAATAAGCCTTTTCTATTGTATGAATTTGTTCTTCATCTTCAATATATTCACGTGCCTTAGAAATTATTTCTTCAATGGTAACTTCTTCTTTATTTTTTGACAAAGAACTCATCTCCCCTCAAATTAACAATTTATTCCTTTTATTTTCTTTTCTTCTAAATCGTCTTTATATACTTTTTTAACTTTCTTCTCTTTTCCTAAATTTCTCTTTTCTATTGCCATAAAGATAATTGTCGCAACAAAGATAGAAGAATAAGTACCAGCTATTAATCCACATAACATAGCCATGTTGAAGTTAAAGATTCCACTAGATCCTAATAGGATTAAAATCACAACAGGAAGTAATGTAGTAACTGTCGTATATATCGTTCTAGTAAATGTCTCTTGTACACTTAAATTACAAATACTTTCAAATTTTTCTTTGGTAAGTTTCTTATTATCTTCCTTTTCTAAGTTTTCACGAAGTCTATCAAACGATACAATCGTATCATTAATAGAATATCCTATGATTGCTAGAACAGCTGCAATAAACATAGAACTAATTTCAAAGCGGAAAATAGCAAAGAAACTAAACATAATCAATACGTCATGCATCAAAGCAATCACTCCACCAATTGCATAACTGAATTTGAAACGAATCGATACATATAGAATAATTCCTATTAAAGCAATAATAACAGATAAAATAGCATTCTTAATTAATTCTTTTTGAACTAAGTTTGTAACAACACCAATATTTACTTTGGCATCATATTTTTCTTCGAAGAAATAATTGACTTCTTTTACTTTATCTCCATCTAATGTCTTATCAATTCGAATATTTACTTCATCAGAAGCAATTTCTATATTACTAGCCGTTAATTCTAATTCTTTTAAATCATTAGTAATTTTCTTTTTCGTAAGTTTTGTATCACTAACAATACTAATAGAAGTACCAGATTTATAATCAATTCCAAGATTAAATCCTTTTACTCCAAACATAATACATCCAGAAAGAATAACTAATAACGAAATAGTAATAGGAACCATTTTATGTTTAAAGAAATTAATTTTATGGAAACGATTTGGTTTCACTTTTTCATTTTTAGCGACATTTGGAATGTCTTTTGGATTAATATTAATAAATAATTTTACTTTATTAGTAAAGAAATCTGTCTTAACAAAAATCTTTAATAAGAATCTCGTTAAGAATACCATCGTAAACATAGTAACAACGATAGTAATAATCAACATCGTAGCAAAACCTTTAATACTAGATTCTCCAAAGATAAACATGATTATCGCAACAATTAAAGTAGTAAGGTTAGAGTCTAAGATAGCACTGAAACTTTCACGAGATCCTTCTCTAAAGGCATTAGGAAGACTCTTTCCTTTTAATAATTCTTCTCGAATTCTAGCAAAGGTAATAACATTGGAATCGACTGCCATACCGATACCTAGTAACAAAGCTGCAATTCCTGGTAAGGTTAATACTCCTCCTACTAACCAGAAAATAGCGAATACTAAGAATGTATAAATCATCATAGAAACACTTGAAATAAATCCACTAAAATGATAAATAATCATCAAGAATACCATAATCGCAGCGATTGCTAGGATACCAGCAATTAAAGTAGTTTGTAGTGTCTTCTCACCAAAAGATGCTCCTACTGTATTAGAAGATATTTCAGTCAGTTTACTTGGTAGAGAACCACTATTAATTAAATCTACTAAATTACTAACTTCATCTTGTGTAAACTTTCCTTGAATAATAACATCAGAAGCAAATCCTTGTGATACGGTTGCGGCACTTAAACAGTTTGATTCACTAGATCCACATAATTTACCTTCTTTTGAATAACTATCTTTTAATTCATTATAATCTAGCCAAATAACAATATAATTCTTACCTTCTCCACGTTCACTAATTTCTTTTGTAACTTTATAGAAGGTATCTTTATCTTTAACCGTTAAGGCAACAGCTGGAGAGCCATCAGAAGCTTGTCCTATCTTTGCTCCTCCTGCTTTCAATACATCAGAAGTCATTAATAAATTGTCTTCAATATCTCTAAATGATAATGTCGCAACAGTAGATAATTGACTTCTTGCTTCTTCTGGATTACTAACACCCGCTAATTTAACACGGATACGATTTTGACCCTCAACAATGATTTCAGGTTCACTAACACCTAAACTATCAATTCTCTTACTTAAGGTCTTATAAGTAGCCGTTAATTTTTCACTAGTCATTTTCGATCCATCAATAGAATCTGCTTTATATAATATTTCAAACCCACCTTGTAAATCTAATCCAAACTTTAAGTTTTTAAATAAAGGAATAAAACAAAAACTAATTCCTACTACTAACAAAACTAAAAATATGGAATGTAATATTACTTTTTCCTTCCCATTCTTTTTTCCTTTTGCCATAAAAATCACCTCATATTATATCTAAATATCCTGAAAGGATTATCCTTCTTTATTAGAATAATCACTTAGATAAGAAACTATTTCTTGATTATTGGTATTAAGAATATCATCCACAATATCAGAAAGCATTAATTGAAACCCATGCTTCCATTTTGAATGAATTAAAAAATTCCAAATATCAATATTAGAAATCCCTGTATAACCAAGTTTTTCCATCTCACTCAGCTTAGTTTTTAAAGCTGGTTCTACTCTCAAAAAAAGTTCTTCTTTAGAGTGAAATTCTAAATTCATAAAAGACACATCCTTTTTTGAATCAATATCATTATATCGAATTCAAAAAAAAAAGAAAAGTAGAATTGTTAAAATTTGTCATTATTTGATATTTTTGCCCTTGGAAAGCTATGAAAATACACTTCTTTTAGTCGATCTGTTGAAACATGAGTATAAATCTGAGTTGCTTTCACACTTTCATGTCCTAATAATTTTTGAACTGTTAATAAGTCACAACCTTCATTTAATAAATGTGTCGCAAAAGAATGTCTAATCATATGAGGAGAAATATTTTTTTGAATACTCGTTTTTTGAATTAATTGATTTAAAATATATCGTACTCCTCGTTCTGTAAGTTCTCCTCCATTATGATTTAAGAGTAACGTATCTACATGATTCGTATTTAAAGAAACTCTTCCCTCTTCTAAATATAATTTTAAACTATCTAAACAATATTCTCCAAAAATAACATACCTTTCTTTATTTCCTTTTCCAAGAATTAATATTCTTCTATTATGAAAGTCAATATCTTCTACTTTTATTGAAACTAATTCTCCAACACGTACTCCTGTTGCATATAATAATTCCAAAATAACACTATCTCTTTGTCCAATAGGAGTTTTTTTATCCGGTACTAAAAATAATTCTTCTAGTTCACTATATTCAAAATACCTAGGTAGTTTTCTACTCTTTTTTAATCCATTTACTAAAGAAAAAACATTGGTAGAAACTACTTTATGGTTCGCTAAAAACTTATAGAATCCTCGTAAGGAACTAAGCTTTCGATCAACAGAATTATTATCTAGTTGTAATTCTTCTTTTAAATAAATTAGAAAAAATCTAACATCACTATACTGAATCTGATCAAAAGATAAATTTTCTCGATCAATAAATTGAAAAAATTCTAAGATATCTTTTTGATAACTAATAATTGTATAATGAGAATAATTTTTTTGATATTCTAAATATTCCAAATACTCATCTAATAATTTTTTTCTGATATTGGTATCCATGATTAGAATCAACCCTTTCTATCTTTTGAATCGTATCTTCTATTTGTAAAATCATATCCTCATAATAAGTAATATCTTTCTTTTTATTCTTACTATCATCTCTCATTGCTTGATAAAATAATAATCGTTTTTGTAATAATTCATAAGGATCTTCAGAAACATTTCGAGAAAGATGAAATTCTTCCCATAATTGATTTCTTATCCTATCCCAAACAATAGAAGAATCTATCAAATTAGGATAACTATTTAGAGTATGATAAACACTTCTAATAAGAGGATAAGTCTTCATAACCCATCCACCATCTTTATGAATTAATGATTCTTTACTCATATCTCGATTACGAAAATAATCAATAAATTTTGGATATAAATCATTTCTTTTATGAAGAACAGTATCTTGAAAACCACAAGAATATTTCATTTGGTAACAAAAATCTTTATAGTAACTTTCTATTTGCATTCTATGTTGATTATTATCTTGTCGAAGAAAATCTTCTGAAATATCTTGAATAGAAGAAAAAGAAGAATAAATTGGAGAAAAAAATCTATCATATTTTTTATTATAAGAAAACACCTTGTAATCAGAACAATCTCTAGAAAGTCTATCATTCAATTCCCAATTATTCTTACATTTCATCGTATAAATATCAATTTCTTCTAAAGAACTTCCCACTTCTGGAAATAATTGAATTTGTGCATTCTCTTTATTTCTTCCAACCAAACAATAAGTATTTTTAATTCCCATATTTTACCCCACTACTCGTTATAATGTTTTTTCAATTTTTCTACTCCTAGTATAACATTTTTTTCATAGATTGAAAATGAATAATTATCTACTCCCATCAATCATTTTTTTATTTTTTTCTTTACTATTATTAAGAATTTTGTTAGAATAAGAAATATGTGCAATAGGAGGTATCATGAAAAACACACTATTTGATTTAAATAAAACTACCGATGAAAATGTATATAGTCTCATGTTATCTACTATTAGTGAATACTTTGAAAAAATAGAAAAATATCAAATTACTAGTGATGAATTTCATCGAATCGTACTATATATCATTGATTATTCTCGATTAGAGTTCAAAGGAAATATAATGGATTACAAAAAATATCTAGATAATAAACTAAATGCTATCTTATCCAATGAAAACAATCAATTAGAAACCTTTAGAATTCATGATTACGTTAATCGTAACTATAAAGAATCCAATCATTATGAAAATGTTTTATCTTATGTTCAAGAGATATTAGATTTTATAAGAGAAAAAAAGAATTCTGAAAATGATAGTAAAGAATTACTAAACAACAAGATATTTTATCATTATATCGATTGTATTTTTAACAATAATAAAGAAAAAATTATAAGTGGAAAGATAGAAGAAGTTACTTCTGATGATTTACTAGTAAACATTTTATATTTATATTGTTCTATTAATAATATTGACATAACAGAAGACTTATCATTAGATGATATTGTCAAGGATAAAACCATAATAACAAGTGATTTAAAACTATACTTAAACGATATTGGTAGATATCCTCTTTTAACAAGAGAAGAAGAAATCGAATTAGCTAGAAGAATTGAAGAAAAAGATCAAGAAGCAAGAGATAAAATGATTGAATCTAATTTAAGACTGGTTGTTAGTATTGCGAAAAAATATAGAGATAGAGGAATTCCTTTATTAGATTTAATTGGAGAAGGAAATTGTGGTCTTATAAAAGCTGTAGAAATGTACGACTTATCGTACAATACCAAGTTTTCGACTTATGCAACTTGGTGGATTCAACAAGCCATTACACGTTTTATTTACAATCATTCAAGAATGATTCGATTACCAGTTCATAAGACAGAAGAATTAAAAAAATTTAATATGGTGCGAGAAGAACTAGAGAAAAAATATCACAGACCTCCTACTCTAGAAGAGATAGCAGATAGTCTAGTAATCTCAGTATCTCAAGCAAAAGAATACTTCCAATTAGTACAAGATACCATTAGTTTAAATAATTTCGTTGGAGATAAACAAGAGAAAGAATTTGGGGATTTTTTTGCATCCAAGGAAAATATAGAAGAAGATGTATTACAAAGTACATTAAACGAACAAATTGAAAATGCCATTATAGCTTGTAAATTATCAGTAAAAGAAATTGAAATACTGAAAATGAGGTTTGGCTTTGATGGATTAGAACCAATGACTTTAGAAGAAATTGGTACCCAATTTCATTTAACAAGAGAAAGAGTAAGACAAATCCTTAACAAGACAATAAGAAAACTAAAAACTTCCAAAAAAGTAAAAAAAATATTAAGTGGATATGTTGATTTTACAACTATATCTGAAGAAGAAAATCAATCTTCAGAAGAAGAGACTACTAATAATAAAGATAGTAGAATGTTTCATAATATAGAAAATCAATTAATAGAATTAATGGAAGAATGTCATCTTTCCGAAATAGAAAAGAAAGTATTAATTTTAAGATTAGGATTAGATGGAAAAGAAATCAGTTCCTTAAAAAAGATATCTGCTTTTTTAAAAATCAATAAAGAGATGCTTGAAGATATTGAAAATACAGCTATCAACAAGTTAAAAAATAGTCATAATAGCGAATTAGCTACTCAAGTAATTAATTTATACAATGTACTATATAAAAATATCGAGAATGAGGAGAATGTATATATGCCAAAAGCAAAACCAGTATATGAATTATTACACTGTTCCAAAGAAGAAATAGTAATCATATTAAATAATTTAAATGAAGGAGATAAAAATCTATTTATACAAAAAAATGGAGATAATATAGAAAATCCAAAACCAGTAAGTAAATTAGATAAAAAACAAACAAATTATTATTACAATGTATTACTTCCTAGAATGAAAAGAATGATTGAATCTTATAGAAAACTAAAGAATAGTGATTTAGAAACAAATCCTTCTATTCAAAAAGAGATATCTACTCCAAAGAAAACTATAAAACAAGATTTTAGTAAAGAACTTGTTTCAACAGATGCTCCAAAAGAAGAACCTAAAGAAAAGCAAGATAATTCTAGTAAAGAATTTGTTTCAACAGATGCTCCAAAAGAAGAACCTAAAGAAAAGCAAGATAATTCTAGTAAAGAATTTGTTTCAACAAATATTATAAGAGAAGAACGTCCAGAAGAAAGACAAATAGAAATAAAACCAGATGAAGAAAAAAGAAAAATTCTTAATTTATTAAAGACGCCTACTTTCTTAGAAATGTTAGAAATATTAAGTCCTAAAGAAATTGTTGTTTTCATGCTTCGTCTAGGTTATGTAGATGATAAATATTTTACAACAGAATCTATTTCTAACTTTTTAGGAATCGAAGAAGAAGAAGTTCGAATGATAACAAAAAAATCATTAGAATTATATAAAAATAGAATTAATCAATTCCTAGATAATACGATAGAAGAAATTGATAAGGATGCAAAAAGATATATCAAAAAATAAAACCCTATTGGATATTTCCAATTAGGGTTTTCTTATTTACTATAATCACAACTAGAACATTTTATTATATCTTTTTTTTCTGTTAGCATTTCTCCACATTCAGGACATTTTTCTCCAATTGGTTTATCCCAATATGCTGTCTTACATTTTGGATAGTTGCTGCAACCGTAGAAAACTTTTCCTTTTCTACTCTTTTTTTCTACTATTTTTCCTTTACAATTTGGACAATCACAAACTTCAATAGTTGGTACTTCCTCTTTTTTAATATATTTACATTCTGGATAATTACTACAAGCTACAAATTCTCCAAATTTACCATTTCTAACAACTAAAGAATTTCCACATTCTGGACATTTCTCACCAGTTTCTTCTGGTGCTTTTTTCTCCATATCAGAAAAAGCATTTTTAACACGAGGTTCAAATAATTCATAAAACTTACTTAATACTTCATTCCATACCAGTTTTCCGTCAGCAATTAAATCTAAATCATTTTCCATATCTCTTGTATAATCAGTATTAATTAAATCACTAAAAAATTCTTGTAACTTATCTGTTGTTTCAATTCCCATAGTAGTTGGTTTAAATTTTTTATCTTCCAAAACAACATAGTCCCTTGACTTAATCGTATCAATAATAGTTGCATAAGTAGAAGGTCGTCCAATTCCTAACTCTTCTAGTTCTTTAATTAACTTTGCTTCTGAATATCTAGCTGGTGGTTGTGTAAAATGTTGTGTTGATTCTACATTAGTAGTAGAACATACTTCTTTTTCTCCAATTTCTGGTAATATTTTATCTTCAGATTCTTCATAATCTTTATAGATTTTTAAATAACCATCAAAAAGTAAAATACTTCCTGTAGTCTTAAATTTATAATCATGATTATCAAAAATAATTGTTGTTTGATTTACAGTTGCATCACTCATTAAAGAAGCTAATGTTCTCTTATATATTAAACTATATAATTTAAATTCATCATTCGTTAAATATGGTTTTACTTGATTAGGATCTCTTAATACACTAGTAGGACGAATTGCTTCATGAGCATCTTGAACATTCTCTTTTTTCTTAGCCTGTTTTACATAACCAACATATTTTTTTCCATACTTTTCTTCAATATATTTCATTGCTGGTTTAATAAAATCATCACTCAATCGAATAGAATCTGTTCTCATGTAAGTAATTAAACCAACAGTTTCATTCTCTAAATCAATACCTTCATATAATTTTTGAGCAAGACTCATTGTTTTTCTAGCAGGAAAACCTAATTTCGTAGAAGCTTCTTGTTGTAGAGTTGAGGTAATAAAAGGAAATTTACTCTTACGACTCTTTTCCTTTTTCTCAATAGATTCAACTGTATAATCAGGACCAATTGTATCTAAAACATGATTGGCTTCTTCTTCGTTATGTAATTCAACAGTTTCATCTTTATATTTAAAAAGTTCTGCTTCATATTCAGGAAATATCGCAATAATTTTCCAATATTCTTCTGGAACAAAAGCTTCAATTTCTCTTTCTCGATCAACAATCAACTTTAAAGCAACACTTTGAACTCTTCCAGCACTCTTTGCACCAATTTTACTTTGCAATAATTTAGAAAGACGAAAACCAATAATTCTATCAAGAATTCTTCTTGTCTCTTGACTTTTTACCAAATTATCATCAATAACAGTAGGATGATTAATCGCATCAATTACTTTGTCATGAGTAATTTCATGAAATAAAACTCTCTTATATTTTTTATCTTTAATTCCTAAAGCATCTTTCAAATGCCAAGCAATAGCTTCTCCTTCTCTATCAGGGTCGGATGCTAAAAAAACGATATCACTATCTTTTACATCTTTTTTTAATTCTTTTATTACATTTCCTTTTCCTTTAATAGGAATATAATTTGGTTGAAATCCATTCTCTATATCAACTCCCAAACCATAGGCACCTGTGGTTGCTAAGTCACGAATATGACCTTTAGAAGAAACTACTTTATAATCATTTCCTAAATATTTTCCTATTGTTTTGCTTTTACTAGGACTTTCCACTATAACTAAATTTTTTGACATAACTATCAGTCCTCCCTCTTCATACTTATACTAAGAATATGATTCTTTGTCAATTGTTTTTTCTT
Source organism: uncultured Erysipelotrichaceae bacterium (assembly GCA_902797265.1). Taxonomy (GTDB): domain Bacteria; phylum Bacillota_I; class Bacilli_A; order RF39; family UBA660; genus UBA3789. Next base: position 3,679 of record CADBSF010000050.1, on the reverse strand, counting down.
TTAAAAGATACTCCTTTACAGGTCCATAACTTCTTCTATGTTCTGGAATAATACCATATTTTTCAATTGCTTCCAAATGTTTTTTAGTAGGATAACCAACATTATTTTTAAAATCATACATTGGATATTTTTGATCTAATTCTACTAACATACGATCTCTTGTAACTTTTGCTAATACACTTGCTGCACTAATCGTAATGCTTTTTAAATCTCCTTTAATAATAGGAGTAATTGGAATATCAATATCCAATTTCATAGCATCTGTTAAAACATATTCTGGTTTTATTTTACATTGATTGATTGCTTGAATCATGGCTTCCTTAGTAGCTTGATAAATATTAATCTCATCAATTCTTTTTTCCGAAACAATTCCAATACCATAACTAATTGCTTGTTTCTTTATTTCTTCAAAAAAATATTTCCTTTTTGCCTCACTTAATTTTTTACTATCTGTTAATCCTTCTAAATGAAATTCTAAAGGAAGAATACAACAAGCCGCAACTACTGGTCCTACTAAAGGTCCTCTACCTACTTCATCCACACCACCAATTAACGTATAGCCTTGATTTCTTAAATCTCTTTCATACTGATAATTATCCAAAGAATCAAGATATAACGTTATCTTTTTTATTATATTCTTCTCTTCTATATTATTCTCTCTTTTTTTTCTTTCTAACAACTTTTTTAAAGATAAAACAAAAAAGTGATTCTTTTCTTCCCTCTCATCCAAAGAATCTACTACTTTTAAAGAAACTTTTGGATAAGAAAAATCTTCTAAAGATTCAATTTCTAAAGAATCACATTTTCTAATTAATCCTTGTAATACTAAACTACTATTTCCTACAATAATAAACTTATCAGAAGAAACAGGTAATTGATTTAATAATTCTAATAATTCTTTTTTATTCATTTTTATCACCAATACTATTGTCTATGAATTAAAAGAATATTTCAAGTATATTTCTATATTTTATGTAATAACTTTTCTTTTTTGTAACATTTTTTTCATGTCTTTTTCATATTTTGTAAAATAATAGCAATCATCCCCTGGTATTTGAATATGATGTCTATTTTCTACTTCATTTAAAAAGTCTTCCATCTTAGATTCCATTAATTGTTGAAATAGAATTTGAAAAGTCGCATCATTCTTAAGTTGTTTGATACATTCTTTATCATTTAAATTAATTTCTCCTATTTCAGAACGATATAAAGGTCTTATATTTTCAAATGATAAAGAATAATCATATAATGGAGCTAGTCTAATCTCTTTCTTTTTATCAACATGAAATAAAAAATTATAAGACATTCGATCTCCTTCTAAGGAATAAAAATCTCTTACCATCATCTTTTTTAAATCAATCGATAAAAAATTAGAATTCTCTCTATTAGGACAAATTAGCCATAAGTCTTGAAATAAAGATAATCCTCTTTTCAAACAGATTCCATAATCCCAAGCTCGTTTATATTTTTCATCTTTTTCATAAAAATTCTTAGATATAATTCCATACTGTTCTTGTCCAAATCTCTCAATCTTAGCAATTTGATAATGTACAGTATCTAATCTATAATATTCAGAGATCACTTCTCCTAATAATTCTCGAATAAAATGAAAATAATCTCCACCACATTTAAAATAATACCATTCATCATCGATAGAATGCCAATGAGATAAATATGATTTATTAACCGAACTGTATATATCAGCTTTTTTTATACCAGTATCATGACTAATTTTACTGGATAATAAATCATATTCTTCTTCTCTATCTTCTGAAAATGTATATCCTAAATCATCTGTTATCGAAATAATCTGAGTCTTTGGAGTAAAACAATCTTGAATCATCCATTCTTTATCAGCCATTAGAATTCCCCCTTTTTGAACGGGTAATATTATACCACAAAAAAAAGAAAAAAGATAGTTTTTATCTTTTTCCTTTATAGATTAACTTTTTAGTATGTAATTTCATAACTGATTTTTTATTAGAAATATTAGAATTAATCATAACATCATTTTTTCTTCCTGAATCTTTTACAATGATTAATTGATATCCTAATAGAGAACTACCAACATATTGAAATCCTTTAACCATGAGTTATCCTCCTATCTTTATTCTACGATCTTACAGTTGCAATATTCACAAACTAATACGCTATTGGAAGGAGCACCACAATGTGGACAATTAGCTGGTAAATTAGCTTCCTTTCTTCTTCTTTCATTTCTTAAATCTTGCTCGGTTTGATAATTTTCGGATAGTTGTTCTACTACACCACCAGCTGTTTTTCCAATTGCTCGTCCTATTTCACTAGATGCACCACCAACAAAATTATGAATAATACTATCAAATAATCCCATAATTACACCTCTAATTCCATAAAAATTATATCATAATTTATGAAATAAGTCTATCAAAAGTAATTTCCTTAAAAACACCAGTTTTTAAATCTTGAAGAATAATATCAGACACTTTATTATAATCAACAATTCCACCTTTTCCTAAAGCTCCTCGTCTTTTTCCTATTATTTCATATAGTTCAATATAATCATCATCAAAAGATTGAATTCCATATCTTTCTTCCAATTTTTCAGGATATAATTCATACATTTTTTTTAAGATATAGCAAGCAATATCATCTTTATTTAATATTTCTTCTTTAATAGAAGAAAAAGACGCTAATGTATGAGCATTTTCTTGATTTTCAAGTTTAGGCCATAAGATTCCAGGAGAATCTAACAATTCCATATCTTGATTGATTCTTATCCAACTTAAATTTTTAGTAAAACCAGGAGTATTTCCAACTCCAGCTGCTTTCTTTCCAACAAGTCGATTAATCAATGTACTCTTTCCTACATTAGGAGCTCCCACAATTAATATTCTACTTGCTCTTGGTTTCAATCCTTTTTCAATTCTAGATTGATTTTTTTCACCCATGATTGTCTTAGTTAGATTAATTAATTTTTGAACATCACCATTTACCAAATCTAATGTTACTACATAATATCCATTCTTCTTATAGTTTTCTAATATGATATCAGTTTCTTTTTTATCACATAAATCATACTTTGTCGCAATAAGTATTCTCGGTTTATTCTTAATTAATTCATCAATATCTACAATTTTAGAAGAAATTGGCATTCTAGCATCAATAACTTCATAAACAATATCTATTAAATCTAATTTTTCACTAATCTCCCTCTTTGTTTTTTGCATATGACCAGGAAACCAGTTGATGTTGCTTTTACTAACCCCACTATTTTTTTCTAAATTTTCCATTTGTATCACTTCCTTTGTTTTGATATGCAAAACTCTTCGTAATACATTATACCATATTATTCTGATTTTTTAGATACTTTAGTAGTTCTTCATATTGATCTTTGTATCTAAATTTTATTTCTATCTTTTTATTTTCATAAATATATATCTTTAATGAACTCATCAACTATATTTCTATTTATTTCTGAAATATTCTGATTCTTTTTAAAATTATCTAACCAATTTAAATTGTTGGAATGTTTTTTAGTTTTCTCTATTTCTTCTTTTTCTAATCTCAGATTATTTAATTCATACATATAGCTGGAATTAAAGTCATCAAATGAAAAATCAATATACTCCATTAAATTATCAACATCTATATTTCTACCTGTTACTTTATAACCTGTTACTTTTTCAAAATCTTCTAT
>CADBSF010000049.1 GCA_902797265.1 uncultured Erysipelotrichaceae bacterium | reverse complement strand
TGAAACAGCAGATGATATTTATAAAAGAAAGAAACTTAGATATAGAGAAGATATATTAGATAATATGGGGAGTGAGGAACTAGCAGAGAATATATTTCGAATTGCACAAACAGATGCCAAATTAAGAAGAGATAAAGATTCTGCAAATAAGGATGACAAAATATTGAATGAAGATAAGTTATAAGGAAAGCACATTAAAAATAGTGTATGTTTGTGAATGATGTGAAACAAAATTTTATTTAAAAGTGATTCATAAAATATCTAATTTATTGAATTTCTTCCTATGTTATAATAGTTTTAGGATGTGGTAAAATGTCAAAAGAATCAAAAATTTATCGATTTAAAGATAGAAAAGATTATGTAAAAGAACTTTCAAAAGATGAAGTGATTAATATCATCGGAACAAAAGGTTCTGGAAAAACTACGAGTACTTTAAATTTTATTAATGATGACTCTTATATTGTAGTAAATTGTGATAGACTTCTAGGTATGCCAATCGATAATACGATAGAAGACCAATACTTAATAGAAATAAAAGATATAATAAAAGAAAAATATGGTAAAGTGTTAGAGGGAAAAGATTTTATTAATTGCTACTGGGATATTTTGGAGTTTATTAGAAAGAAAAAGAAAAAAGCCATGATAGAAGGAAATATCATTTACGATATAAAACCAATTACTGAATTAAAAGGAACAGTCATTGTAAAAAGAACAGGAGTCATAAAATGTTTTATTCGAGCAATTAAAAGAGATTATCCTAATCAATATTTTTTAAATCAAGAAATAGAAAAGCATGGTAAGGTTTTAGGTAGATTCTATCGACTAAAAAAAATTATTAAAAGAAGAAAAAAAGTATTAAAACAATATCATGAGATAGAAGAAATTATTAAAGAATTAGAAAACTATCAAAAAGAGAATTAATAAGGAGATTTTTGAATGGTAATAGAAAAAGAAAACTATACAATATCATATGATGATAATCTTTCCTATATGATAGAAGTCATTGACTATTTAGATTTAAAGATGTTAGAAATTATGAGTTTTTTTGAATTAAGATCTTTAAAATATAAAAGAAAGATTATTATTTATCATGATTTGGAATTATATAAAAAACATATAGAACAATTTCATGAGTATAGAGATTATATGTGTGCAGATACCAATGATGGAAATATTAATTTGTTATCCTTAGAAGAAGCTCATAAAACAAAAACTCATGTTGATATGAGTATAGAAGAATTAAAGAGTACTATTGTTCATGAATTTGTTCATATTTGTCATCAGGATAGTGAAATTGAAAATAATGGAAAAAGTATCAATTGGTTTTGGGAAGCTCTAGCTACCAACCTAGGAAATCCTGATAATAATCGAATGATTGAAATAACAGCCAGTAATGACGAAATAGAACAATTTCGGTCATTACCTCATAATTATTCAGTTGCTTTTACGATAGGAAAATATTTACTAGAAAATTACTCTCATGAGAATATTTTAGAATATATCAGATATCCTAAAAAATTAAAACAAGATGCTAATAACATCTTAAATGAAGCAAGAATATGGAGCAAAAAGAAAGAAATACAATATTAATAATCAAAAAAAAATAAGGAAAGTGGTAGACTTTTCTTTCTTTTCGAGATAAAATCAAGTTAATGGTGGTGGTCAAAGATGAAAAAAATAACAGATATTTATCATACTAATAATTTAGACCTAATCCATTCTTTTCAAGATGCTTGTAAAAATTCAGATTTTAAAGAATACCTTGATCATTTGAATATAAAAGAAGACATCTTAATGAAATATACTTCAACTTTAGAAGATTCTTTCAAGGAATACACAAATTGTAAAAATTGTAAAAATTTAGAAAACTGTAAAAATACAGTACAAGGATTTTGTTATACTCCTGTATTGGAAAAAGAAATGATTTCCTTTTCTTATGAACAATGTCAGAAACAAGCAAAAAAAGAAAAAGAAGAATCTTATAAAAAAAATTTAAGTTTATATGAATTATCCGAAGAATTAAAGAATGCTACTTTTAAAGACATTTATAAGGATGATAAAAATAGACTTCCTATTATTAAATACTTTAAAGAGTTCATGGAACAATATAAAGAGAATCTAAAACCAAAAGGTTTATATTTAAATGGTTCTTTTGGTTCTGGAAAAACATATTTAATTGCTTCTTTATTTAATGAAATGGCAAAAAGAAATGTTAAAAGTATATTAATCTATTATCCAGAATTTTTAACGATGATAAAATCATCTTTTCAAACAAATTATAAAGAATTATTAGAAGAAATAAAAAGAATACCATTATTATTACTAGATGATATTGGAGCAGAAAATGTTAGTAATTGGTCAAGAGATGAAATATTAGGTCCTATTCTCCAATATCGAATGGAAAATTATCTTCCTACTTTTTTTACTTCTAATTTAACAATAGAAGAATTAGAAAAATCACTTTCTATTACGTCATCTGGTGTTGATAAAGTAAAAGCAAGAAGAATTATTGAAAGAATCAAACAATTAACGATATCTTTAGAGCTTATTAGTAAAAATAGAAGGAATCATAATTCATGCGAAACATTGAAAAAAAGTTAACAAGTTATGTAGAAAATCATGGACCTAGACCAACTGATAATTATATATTAAAAGAAGCAAATAAAGATAATGAAGTTGTGGATGCTTTGTTTCATATTATTAATAAAGAATTAGAGAAAATAACTGGTGAAGAAAGTTTAGAAAAAGTTAGACAATTAATCAGATATATTCAAATAATTTTTGAAAACTGTGATAATATTGATCGAAGATATATTAAAAGAAAACTAACAAGATTAGATGAAAAAATAGATAGAATCAAATTGGAGAATAGGAAAAAATTTGTGAATATTAATAATGCTTATAAAGAACTAAAAACAACTCAAGACATTATTGATAAAATAGAAGATAAAGTAGATAAAGAAGAACAAAAACCGTATGAATTTGTTAGTTATTTAATTGAAGAGATTAAAGATATTAATTATATTGATTCTATTTTTGAAAAAATGCCTAGTTTAATTAACGTCAAAGATATCAATGGAGATACTCTTTTTCATACTGTTATGGAAAAATATAAGAATAGTATTCTTCAAAATCAACAAGATAAAATTGCCTACTATAAGAGTATTATTTCTTTATTTTTATCAAAAAAGAAATTTACTATGAGTCAGCAAGAAAAGAAGATTTGTTTAGAAGATATTTATAAAATAATTGATAGAATTAGTGTAGGAAAGAAAAATGCTAAAAAGAATAAAGAGAGTATTGAATGGTTAAAACGAGTTGTAGAAGGAATTAAAGAAGTAAGAGAAAAGCATCCAAGTATTGAATCTATCGCTACCAAGTATAATATAGATGTATTTTTTGATGAAGATATTATTAAACAGGCAAAACTAGTTAAAACTCCTATGGAAGGGAATATGGTGGATAGAAAAGTAATTGATGAATATATTATTACAATCGATAAAGCAAATGTAAAAGAGATAGATGATGCTCTATCTTGTAGAAAACTAGAAAATGGAAACTATTTATTAGGAGTTCATATTGCTTCTATTTTAGGATATTTTCCTTATGAATCTGATATTGTACAAGAAGCAATTTCTAGAAATCGATCAATTTATTTATCAAAGAAATATTTAACACAAGAAAATGAACTACAACGAACAATTCCTATTTTTCCTTTTGATTTTTCTACAGATAAAGCTTCTTTGTTGGAGAATAAAAGAAGATTAACAAGAAGTTATTTATTTGAAATTGATAGTAGAGGAAATGTTGTGAATCAAGATTTTTCTAAATCTATCATAACAGTAAATAAAAATATGATTTATCAAGAAGTAAATGAAATCATAGAACAGGGAGTAGAGAATAAAGAATTACAAAGAACAATTCAAGCATTGAAAGAAGTAACTAATATTTTGAATCGTAAATATCATACGATAGATTTATATGAGCAGATAAAAGAAAGTACCGATGATTTTTCTGATTTACGTGTAAAACAGGTTGGAGCAGAAAGAATTGTTTATAAAGCAATGGTATTAACTGGAAATAAAGTAGCTGAATATTTTGCTCATTCAAAGGAACAATATCCTTGTCTTTATCGTGTTCATAAAATCAATGAAGATAATGCTAGAAAAATTCAAGCTATGATTGAGCATTTGAAAGAAACTTATGGTGGAGAAAACTTTCAAAAGTTGTATCAATTGATTGAAGGAATTTATCCTAAAGGATGGTATGAAATGGCAGGAGCTCATGATGGATTAGGACTTAAACATTATTGCCATTGTACATCTGGAATTAGAAGAGCAGCGGATATTATAGTAGAACATGCCTTGGAAGTTTGTTATGATAAAAAACCAACAGAAGAAGAAGTAAGATTGTTAAGAGAAGATATTAAAAGAAAGGCATTGGAAATCAATGCCAAGCAAGATCCAATCAAATGGTTTGTAAATGATTATAAAAAAACTTATCAGAAAAAAAGATAAGTTTTTTTTTACGTATAAGGCATACGTATAAGGTTAGTGTAGAATAAGTGTGGAGATTTTTCTCCTAAAAAATAAGATTTATAATTAAATTAATTTTATTCTAGAAGGAGTAGATGG
>CADBSF010000048.1 GCA_902797265.1 uncultured Erysipelotrichaceae bacterium | reverse complement strand
CTAATATCAATTATTTACGATAATTGAAAAAGATATCTTATTATGATATCTTTTTATTCGATTTCTTTTTTATAATCACTAGCATTTATAATTAGTCCTAATACAAATATATAAGATAGTAAATAAATCCATAGTAAGAGAACTAAAATATTAGAAATACTACCATAAAACAAATCATATTTAGCAAAAGACTCTATATAATATGAAAATATTTCTGTTGATAAAATCCATCCTACTGTTGTGAATAAAGCTCCTTTATTGGTTGTCTTAGAAGGGATTTTTTCATCTGGTGCTAGAATATAGATTAATTTAATATTAATAAATAAAATTCCTAGTATAATTGGGTATTTTATAATACTAAATAATTTTTGAAAAAATATAATCGTATTAGAACTTTTTGATATTTTTACGATAATCAGAAATATTACATTACCAAATACAGGTACTGCTAGTAAGAATAGAAATAGTACTACTAATATAAATGTCATAATAATTGCTTTCATTCTTCTATTTATGATAGAATCTGCCTTTAATTTATAAATTTCATTGGATGAATTAATCATAGAATAAGCTCCATTTGATGCAAGAATAAAGGCTGAAAAATAGAAAACCAAAATATTTAAATCCATTCCTTTTCCTGTAATAATACTGTCAATAATCTCCGCTACTTCTTTTGGTACAGAAGTTGAGATAGCTTGTCTTATATTATCTGTTGAAATTGATAAAGATGCCGCTAGTGTCGCAATTAAAGCTACTAGAGGAATAATGGTTAACACAAGAAAAAAAGCAAGATGTCCAGGTAATATTCTCATTTCCTCTTTCATTAGTAACTTGAATATTTTATCTATCATATTTCTTGCTTTTTTCATTGATATCACCTTTTATTTATAGTCTTCTTTATTGGTAATCATCTCTAAGGTAGCTTCATTAATCGCATCATCTAATGTTTTTATTTCATCTAAAATCATACTGTAACCAATACCTGCTCCAAACTCATGAGGAAGAGTTTTCATTTCTTTTGCTAATTTTTTAGTGTAAGTACTAATTTGTCTTTCACTATAACCAACTAAGTAAATTAAGAATTCATTACCATCTGTTCTTATAATTTCACTATTTTCTAATTGGGTATTTACCAGTATTCCTGCTGCCTTAATAATTAATTGATCTCCTTCTTCATGACCATAATTATCATTTACATATTTTACATTATTTAAATCAATAACAATAATAGATTGAGGGAATACTTCACAATCTTCCCATTCTTTCATTTTTAAATTTAAATAATTTCTATTCTTTAGAGATGTCAACATATCTGTATATTTATGGCGATCTGTAATTCTTATTTTCTTAATCTTTCTCTTTCTCTTAAAGATTAAATAGAATAATAAGAAAGCTGCAATTGGCGCAAATACAATAATTAAAGCTACTGTATATATTTGTTCTAAAGTTGAATCTTTTAAAATAGAAGCTTTTAAATTCTCAATTCCTGAATTTCTATAATTGTAGTAAGAATTGGTATTAATAATATAGTTAAATAAATCATAGAAAGCTCCATTATTATGCTTAATCATAAATTTATAATCATTCATCATTGTATCTTGATATAGTAATTTTAATGACTTAAATTTTGAATTTTGATAATAAGAATATATTTCTTTATCTACTACAATGATATTTCCTTTTGCTTTTTTTACCATCTTATTAATATCATTGTATTCTTTAATATTAGCTCTTGAATTATTTTTAAAATAATTATATAAAGAATCTTCTTTTAACATTAAGACATTCTTATTTTTAAGACTTTCAAAACTATTTATAATATGATTATCTTCTTGTCTACCAAGTACTACAAAATCTTCTACAAAGGTAGATAATGTTGGTTTATAATTATCATTATTGTAATTATAGAAATCAAAGTATAAATCAACACTTCCTTTTTCTATTGCTTTTTGTAATTCATTTTTATTAGCAAACTTCTTATACTTAAAATTAATTCCTGCTAATCTTGAAATTCTATCTACATATTCTCCAGCTATTCCAGCAACTTTTCCATGTACTGTTTTTTCATATGGTGGATTTTCTACATAACCATATACATAATTCTTAGATAGTAAAGATGCTTTTTCAGAAGAGTCTATTTTGTTTTTATCTAAGTAATAATTTAAATAAGCATTGTTATATTCTTTAATATAATTGGTTTGTTTCCATTTATTATAATATTTAATTACAATCGTATTTAATTTTTCATTACTATCACTTAAGGTAATTACAATTTGTTTTTTGATTTCTGTAAAGAAATAATTAATCGAATACTTATCTTTTTCAATTGTATAATCTAAATACATAATATTAGGAACTATCAACATATTGATATCATTACTTTCTAATCCATTATAAAGTTCTTGAATATTACTATAGGTTTTAAAAGATAAGTTTGTTCCTCCTTTTAGATAGAAACTTATTTCTTCTAAATCTTGTTCTAATACTCCAAAAGTAATATTTTTCATATCTCTAATATGATTAATTCTTTGATAAGTTTTTCCTACTGCTACATAGTTATCCGTAAATAAGAATAAATCATTTTTTCCTGGTTTTTCATTATTTCCTAAGATACTAATACGAAAACCTTTGGTAGTAGGAATTGATGTTTTTAAATATGGAATCTTATTAAATTCAATTCCTATCTTTTCTTCAAAATCTTTTACGAAGGCAAAGATTACTCCTTCTCCATTCGTTCCATATAAGGGATAATCATTTACAATCTCAAAATCAAATGATTTCTCTTTATTATCCTCTACCCATCGCTTTTCTGTTACTGTTAGTGTTGTTGTTTTATCTTCTTTATTATAATAACGATATACAAAGAAGAAAGTAACAGCGGCAATTAGTACCGGTATAATTATTAATAATCTTTTTTTCATACTAACTCCTGTCCCTTGTCCAATTAATAGCGGCTTTGGTATGATGTTTATAACCTAAAATTGGAAATTGAGTATTTTCAGCATCACAACCTATTAGTACTTGAATATCATAGTATGCCTTTTCCTCTTCTGAAAAGAAATCTAATGATTTATTACCAATACCCCTTGCTGCTTCGGTAGTAGTTCCTTCTGGTACTTGAATACTGATATAAATAATTCTACCAGAAAGACGGACATTTACTTTAGTCGTTCCTTCTTTTAAAGCCTCTTCTATTTCTTTTGTCTTTTTATCGGTAATTTTTACTTTTTCTATACCATTTAATCTAGTTCCATAGATGGCACTTTCTTCATCTGAGAAGAAGAAGTTTTTCGCAAAAATAAATCCTACTATCAATAAAATAACAATTATTATAAGTACTATTACTAGTCCTTTATGTTTTCTTATAAATTTCATATTCTCACATCCTAATTTATTTTATTATACACTAAGACTTTGTCTTTTTCAACTTTACTTATTTAGTTCTTCTGTTAAAATATCCATTGCCATTTTAGGATTTACTTTTCCTTTGGTTTCTTTCATTACTTGTCCCATTAAGTACTTAATGGCTCTATCATGTCCAGCTTTATAATCTTCAACACTTTCTGGATTAGCAGAAATAATATTTTGAATAACTGCTTTTATTTCTGTATCATCTGTAATATTTTCAATACCATTTTCTTTCATAATGGTTTCTATACTTTTATCACTTTCTAAGATAATATCTATTATTTCTTTTAGATTTTTACTTGTTAATGTATTATTATCCATTAAATTTATTAATTCTATAAATCTTTCTTTAGTAAGTGTTGTTTCGGTAATCTCTTTTTCATTTTTATTTAAATAAGCTGCGATATCTCCTAGTAATAAGTTACTTGCTATTTTAAAGTTTATTTTTTCTTCTAATAAAGTATTAAAATAATCACTTAATGGTCTATTTGATACTAATTTATTGGTATTAATATCAGAAACTCCTAATTCCATGTATTTTTTTCTTCTTTCATCTGCTAACATTGGAATGGTTTCTTTTACTTTTTCAATTCTTTCGTCTGTAATTATTACAAAAGGAATATCTGGTTCTGGGAAATAACGATAATCATTTCCTGTTTCTTTAACACGCATTAGAACAGTATCTTGTAATTTATCATCAAAACGTCTTG
>CADBSF010000047.1 GCA_902797265.1 uncultured Erysipelotrichaceae bacterium | reverse complement strand
AATCTTCATTTTCTCTATTTAATTCTACATTAATAATAAAATCTTTCTTCTTATTCACTAATAAAGTATCCAATCGATAACTAACCAGCTGATTTCCAGAAGATATTTCATTATCTATCAGTTCAAATTCATGAATATCTATCCCCGTATAATAAAGAATTAAATCATCAAAGAAAAATCTAGTTTTCTTATTCTTAAATAGATATTTAAAAGTAGTATCACTCATCAAAGAAAAGAATTTTATTTCTTCTTTTTTCATATTTCACCTCCTCCCCCATAAAACTATGGAAGAGTAAGATAACATAGTAAAAAACATTTGACAAACCAAGGAAAATGAAAATTCAAAAGAAAAAGAATTTGAAAATAGGCAAATTCTTATCTTATTTTTAAATTTTCAATCTCCTAAATATCATCATTTTTTAAAATTACTAGAAATTATTTTTTACTGAAATATATCATTTATACTTCTTCTAAATACTCTTTTAATTTAACTGCAATATCCTCACTTACTACTTCAGATAATTCTTCAATAGATGCTTCTTTCATTTTTTTAAGAGATCCAAATTTTTTTAATAATTCTTTTTTTCTTACATTTCCTATACCTGGAACAGATTCTAATAAACTGGATAAAGTCCCTTTTGCTTTGATATTTCTATGATAAGTAATGGCAAACCGATGAACTTCTTCTTGTATCTTTGATAAAAATAAGAATAATTTAGAATCTTTCTTTACATTTAATATCTCATATTGATCATTCATAATATGATTCGTTCTATGTGTTTTATCTTTTACTAGTCCTATGATAGGAATTTCTAAATGGAGAGAATCTAATATTTCTTTACAAGCACTTATTTGTAATTGTCCTCCATCCATGACAATTAAATCTGGTTTATATTCCTCTTCCATAATAGTTTTAAAATATCTTCGATAGATAACTTCTTTCATAGCTGATAAATCATCTTTTACTTCTGTTGATATTTTATATTTTCGATATAGATCTTTATTCGGTAAGAAATCATCAAAGACAACCATTCCTCCTACGTAGAAAGTACCAAATAAATGAGAATTATCAAAGGATTCAATTCGATGAAGATTATCTAAATGTAATAAATCTTTTAATTCTTTCAGTGCATTTTCTCTTTCTTCTTCATCTTCTATAACTAATTCTTCTTCTCTATTTAATTTTTCTTGAGCATTTTCTTTTGCTAAATCAAATAAACTTTTTAATTTTCCTCTTTGAGGAGTGATTACTTTTATCTTTAAATATTCTTCTAGAAGATTTTTATCTAATTCTTCTCCTACATATAATTCTTTTGGTAATATAGGATTTTGTTCATAGAATTTAATTAAAAATTCAATTAACTCTTCTTCTTTATCAATAAAAGGAATAATTTCTTCTTTTCTTCCTATTAATAATCCATTTCTTACGAAGAATATGACAATGGATAAGTAATTATTATTTTCAATATAATTCATCATATCAAAATTATAATTATCATTTAAATCAATCTTTTGTTTCTTTAAAGTTATCTTAATATCTTCTAACATTTCTTTTAATTCTTTTGCTTTTTCATAGTTCATTCTTTCACTAGCAAGCATCATTTCTTCTTCTATCTTTTTGATTACTAAAGATTGATTTCCTTTTAAGAAACTAGTTATTTCACTAATCATTTGATTAATATCTTCTTCTTTTATTTCTTTTTTACAATAACCTAAACATTCATGAATATGATAATAAAGACATAAATCTTTTTTCAAGGATTCACATTTTCTTAATGGATATAATCGATTCAACATATCAACTGTTGCTCTTGCGGCATGAACATTTGGATAAGGTCCATATAAATAGTTCTTATCTTTTTTTCTTTTTACATTTCTTACAACTTTAAGACGAGGATATTTTTCTTTGGTTAATTCAATATAAGGATAGGATTTATCATCTTTTAATAAGATATTATATTTGGGATCATATTTTTTAATTAACGTTATTTCTAATATTAAACTTTCTAATTCAGAAGAAGTAACAATATATTCAAAATCATCAATATCTTCTACCAATAATCTTGTTTTTCCTGTAACAGTTCTTGTAAAATAACTTCTTAATCTTCTTTGTAAGTTTTTCGCTTTTCCTACATAAATAATGATTCCCTCTTTATTCTTCATTTGATAACTACCAGGTTTTGTAGGAACTAAAGCTAATTTTTCTTTAAAATCTTTCATATCCATATCCACCTATTAATTGATTATTTTTCTTTTTACTGGTTTTTCTATAACATCTATCATTTCTTCTATTTTATGAAAACGATTAAAGTCTTCTGTTATTTCATTCATTATATCACAAATACCCGGATTCTTTTCTTGTTTTTCCATTACTTTGATTACTAAGAAAAGATTAACCATATATTGCATCACTTTTACAAATGTATCTGGTTCTGATAATAAAAGAATTGTCCTTTGATCAATTTCTTGATCTAATTCTTTTTTTAATATTTCTTCTTGTAAATCAGCTTCATTTCCTCTTATTTTTAATTCTTTAAATACTTTATCAGCTAGTAATATTTCTTCTGTAATATCTATATTTTTAGCTTTTCGATAAATATCTAAAAGAATATCAAAGTATTCTAAATAATTATTTGTTTCATTTTGAATTCGATAATAGTAAAAAGAAGAAGCATCCTCTTTTGGATATCCTTGTGATAATAAAAAGTTTTTCATGTTAATTTCATGATAGATACTAGGTAATTCTACAAATGGATTATCACTATAATACTTTGGCTCTTTCGCTAGAAAATGAGAAAATTCATGAATGATTCTTATTGGATCCTCTAAATTATTTTGAAAAGGTATTTCAATTTTATCATCATAGCAAATACAATGTTTTCCCTCTACTATTTTTCCTTTTTCTATCATTTGATTGAATAATTGAATCCATTCTTTAGGAGCATGAATATACTCTAAGTATTTATTTAACAAATGAAAACATTCTTCTCTTACTAAGGAAATTCTTTCTTTTGGTACAGGATGATTTTCTCTTGTCGCTTGAACTGCTAAATCTGTCATAAAAGGAATAACAAGTTCTAATTCTTTTTTTAATTCTTCTTTGTCTTGAGGAAACAATTCAAATTGTTCTTCGATTATTTTTTCATATACATGATATCTTTCTTTCTCTTTGTACCAATTAAGAGTCTCTTCTTTTAGTCTAGGATTATTTGTCTTTAAATATTCTACAAATCTAGGAATATCTCTTATTTCTATAAAATATTTACTTCCCATATATTTGATTAATTCTTCGATTGGATATCTTTCAGTATCTTCTCCATATAATAATTTATTAAGATAAGTTCGATAGGCAATATAGGTGTAATTAGGATGTTTAAGCGTACGTATATTTTCATGATCATAATAAAACTCTATTAATGTATTATGCATAAATTCTTCGATGTTAGGACAAGAAAAAACTCCTGCTCTATTCGTATTAAATAAACAAATAGTACTTGCATAATTCGTTCCTTTAATAAAAATCCCATAATTATATTCAATCATCTTACAAATAGCAGATATTTTTTCTTGATCTTCTTCTCTATAGATAATTGTTATATCTCTTACTTTACATTCCTTTTCTTTCACATTTATCACCTCGAAATTAGTTTCCTATTATAACATAGATAAAGAAAAAAAAGAAATACTATTGATATTTCTCCATTTGTTTCATCATTTGATTAATTTGTTTTTGATTTGGTTTTCTTCCCATTTGCATCATTAATGCTTTTATCATATCTTCATTAATAGGAGGATTTTTCTTTAAGTATTTTTTCATAAATGCTCTTGCTCCAAAAAAACCAATGACAGTTCCTATTAAGATTCCAACGATTACTAATAAAATATCATGTAACATACATTCATCTCCTTCATACTAGTATTGTATCGAAATAATCCTATGAAATCAAGAAGATTTTTATTCTATTTCTTAGAACATCTAATTCTTCTTTTCTAAGAAAAAGAAATCAATATGCTTAAAAGAACAAACAAATAAATTATCAAATTCTTCTAATAAGTAAGAATAAAAAGAAGAGAAATTTTGATCAACTTCTAATTTCATATAGAAATGATTTATTTGTAATCTACTAACTTCATCTTTATACAAATTATTAAAAATATGAATATTTTTTTGTTTGGTATAAGGAATATCTTGATGATATTTTAAGAATATTTTTCTATCTAATTCATTCTTAGAAAAAGGAACAATAATCTGTTTAAATAAATGATATCCATAATCAACTTCTTCTTTATCTAAATAATAAATACTTCTTAAGATATTAAATAAAATACTAGGTGTTTCTTTATAAAGGGATACTAATTCTTTTTTTATTTGGAAAATATAAAAGACTTTCATTTTATCACCTTTATTAAGATAACAAATCGAAAAGTCTTTTTTTGTTTTATTTTAGAATACTTTCAATTTTTTCTTCTAACGAAGTAGCATCAAATCCATATTTTTTATAAATATCTTTATAATTTCCACTCGTACCAAATTCATCTAATGTAATTAAATATTTTGGATTATAGATTAATCTATGCCAAGAATAAGATGATGATGCTTCTACTACTATTTTTCTAATTTCTACAGGAAGAATTTCTTCTTTATAATCATCTCCTTGTTCTAAGAAACGATTTAGATTTGGCATAGATACCACTCTTAATTCAATTCCTTTTTCTTTTAGATGTCTACAAGCTATCAATACTTGGTGTAATTCTTCTCCACTAGAAATAATAATTCCATCTGGTTTTCTCATGGTATCAAGAGCAATATAAGCTCCTTTTTCAACTTCATTTGCTTTTGTTTCCTCCAAAATAGGAAGAGCATTTCTAGATAATAGAATAGCTGATGGTCCCATTTCTTTTTCAAAGATTGCTTTATAAGAACCAATTACTTCATTGGCATCAGCAGGACGGAATACATCCATATTTGGTAAACTTCTTAACATTAGTAATTGTTCTACTGGTTGATGAGTTGGACCATCTTCTCCTACACTAATCGAATCATGAGTAAATATATAAATATTTTGTAAATTCATCATAGCTCCTAATCTTAAAGATGGTTTTAAATAATCACTAAAAGATAAAAAGGTTGAAGCATATGGTCGAAATCCACATAAACTTAATCCATTGATAATAGCTCCCATAGCATGTTCTCTTACACCAAAGAAAATGTTTTTGCCTAATGGATTTTCATTAGAAAAGTCTCCAGCTTCTTTGATATAAGTTTTATTGGCGGCAAATAAATCAGCAGAACCTCCTAATAAATAAGGATTGTTTCTTCCAATCGAATTTAATATTTTTTGAGAAGTATCTCTAGGAGATTCTATTTTATTTTCTGGAGCATCATAGAATAAATCTTTATAATCAATATTTTTCTTTTGATTCATAAAATAAGATAATTCTTCTTTTACAGATGGTTCTTCTTTTTCTAATTTTTCTAAGAATAATTCATTTAAATTATGACATCTACTATTTACAATCAATTCAAATTCTTCTTTTACAGATTGACTAATCGTAAAAGGGATATCTCTTAATCCTAACTTTTCTTTAATAGAAGAGATATCTTCTTCTTTTAAAGGAGAGCCATGTACTTTAGAGGTTCCTTCTAAAGAAGAATACATTCCGATAATCGTTTTTATTTCAATAATCGTTGGTTTATCAGAAAAAGTTTTAGCTTCCTCTATTTTTTTATTAATTGAATCGATATTATTACCATCTTCTACCAATAAATAATTCCAACCTTGAGCAGTAAATCTTTCTTTGATATCTTCTTGAAATGTTTTAGATGTTTCTCCATCTAAACAAATATGATTAGAATCATATAAGACAATTAATTTATTTAGATTTAAAACTCCTGCAAGAGAGGCAGCTTCATAGGAAATACCTTCCATTAAGTCTCCATCTCCACATAAGACATAGGTATAATAATCAATTAAATTAGGATACTTTGCTTCTAATTGTTTTTCAGCAATTGCCATTCCAACAGAAGTTGCGAAACCTTGTCCAAGAGGACCTGTTGTCATATCAACTCCTGGTGTCTTTAAATATTCTGGATGACCTGGTGTTATGGAATCTATTTTTCGAAATGATTTTAAATCTTCTAATGTAATATTAAATCCAGCCATATAAAGACATGCATATAATAATGCTGAACCATGTCCAGCAGACATAATAAATCTATCACGATTATAATAATTAGGATGATGAGGATCGATATTTAAATGATGAGCATATAGTGTATAAAGAATCGGAGCTGCTCCTAAAACAATTCCTGGGTGACCACTATTTGCTTCATGTATCATATCGATTCCTAAAGCACGAATTTGATCCACTATTTTTTGTTCATTGATATCTTTGATATTTGTAATTCCTTCTAACATGAAATTCCTCCATTCGATATTATTATATCACGATGTTTCTTACTTGTGAAATTTTACTAATTTATAGATTTCCATAATGACTAAAATAATCATACCCAAGCCAATTAATCCTAATAGATGAATACTTGGAATATGAGTTGTTTTTAATATCTTTGATAGAAAATCTATTTCGATAACAGCAACTCCTAGTATTAGAGAACCTAATACACCAAATAAGAATATTTTGTTATTAGTAAGGGATATTTTAAATAGACTTTTATTTTCACTCTTACAATTAAAAGCATGAATATTTTGAATAATAATCATTAAAGCCATAACATAACTTCTTGCGACTATTACATCTGTATTCTTTATTTTGATTAGATAGTACCATAAAACAAATACGACTACTCCGATTGAGATTCCTGATACTAAGATTTGGTCAATCATATTTTTATCAAATAAGCTTTCTTTCGGATCTCTAGGTGGATTCTTCATTGTATCTTTTTCTTTTTCTTCAAAGGACAAGGAAATATCTTGAATTCCATCTGTTACTACATTTAACCATAACAATTGAATCGCAACTAGTGGCATTGGTAAATTAAAAAGAATTGATAAAGAGAAGAACAAGACTTCTGCTAGACCACAAGATACTAAGAAATAAGTAATTTTTCTAATATTAGCATAAGCTACTCTTCCTTCTAAGACTCCATTTACGATAGAATTAAAGTTATCATCCATTACAATCATTTTAGAAGTTTCTTTTGCAATATCTGTTCCACTACCCATACTAATACCAATATTCGCAACTTTTAAAGCAGGTGCATCATTAACACCATCCCCTGTTACCGCAACAAATTCTCCTTGTCTTTTTAACGATTCTACAATCTTTAATTTTTCTATTGGAGTGACTCTAGCATAAACCAGTTTTTTCTTTGCAAATTCATCAAAAGCTTTTTTTCCTTTTTTTAACATTTCAGCAACTTCATCCCCTGTTGCGACTTCTTCATAAGTTTTTGTTAGTTGCAAATCCTTTGCTATTTTAAAAGCAGTAAGTGGATGATCTCCCGTAATCATTAATACTTTAATTCCTGCATTTCTACATTTTTTAATAGCTCCTACGGCTTCTTTTCTAATTGGATCGATAAATCCAACTAATCCCATAAATGTTAAATCTTTAATATCTTTTTCTTTATATTCTTCTTTTCTTTCAATTTTCCCATTCGCAATTGCAATAACACGATAGCCATCTTTTGATAATTGTTCATTTTGTTCTTCAATTTGATTTTTATGAAAATCTTTTTTTAGATTAATCTTATTACATAATGACATAACTACTTCTAAAGAACCTTTAACGGTACAGTAGACTTCGTTATTCTTTTCATAGAAAACTGCTGAATACTTATTTACAGATTCATAAGGAATTGTTTCTAATATTTTGATATCATCTGTTTTTACTTTGCATTTTTCTCCTAAAACGAGAAAAGCAATGTCGATGGAATCTCCAATTTGTTCACTAACAGAAAATTTTGCTTCATTATTAATAACTCCTAGTTTCGCAATTTCTTTGGCATACTCTAATTTTTCTCCAATGACCGAACCATTTACTAAATAACCAGAACCTTCTACTAAATATTCTTGATTATTAGGAAGAACAATTTTCTTAGCTGTTTGTTCATTTACTGTTAGAGTTCCTGTCTTATCACTCGCAATCGTTGTACAACTTCCAAGAGACTCTACTGAATATAGTTTTTTCGCAACTACTTTGTGTTTTGCCATTTTATTAGAGGCAATAGTTAAAGCCATTGTTAAGGCTAGAGGTAATCCTTCTGGCATAGCCGAAACGGCTAAGGCAATTACAGATACTAAGATTTCTTCTAAAGGTAGATTTTTTAAGGATAATAATATAAATAAAATAATAGATAGAATTAATAATAGTATGGTAATTTGTTTTGAGAATTTTTCAACACGAATGGTTAATGGAGATTTTTCTTCCTCTGTTTCATTTAATGTTTCTGCAATATGTCCGATTTCTGTTGATAAACCAATCGCAACTACTATTGCTCTAGCTCTTCCTGTTACCACACTACATCCTGCAAAAGCCATATTTGATTGAGAGGAAATAGCAATCTCCTTATTCGGTAACATTTTAGAATTCTTTTCTACAGCAAGACTTTCTCCTGTCAATATAGATTCATCAATGGTTAAATTATGAGATTCTATAATACGTAAATCTGCTGATATTTTATCTCCTGATTCTAAATAGACATAATCTCCTAATGTTAATTCTTTTGAATCAATTAAAACTTCTTTTCCATCTCGATCAACTTTTACTTTTTCAGGAACTAATTTTGATAAAGATTCAATGGTTTCATTGGCTTTATTTTCTTGAACCGTACCTAATATTAAATCTACAATCACAATCGCAAAAATTGCAATCGCATCCACTATTTCTCCTACTGCTAGAGAGGCAATAATCGCAACCCCTAGTAATAGAACAATAGGATCTGTACATTCACTAATAAAAATCTTAAAAATGCTATCTTTCTCTTTTTTAGGTAAAGAATTCTCTCCATATTTATTTTGTCTTTTTAAGGCTTCTTTTTTGGTTAATCCATCTTCACTTGTTTGAAATCTTTTAAATACTTCATCGATTGACATAGCATAATATCTATTTTCTTTCATACCATCACCTACGCTGCCATTATTATATCATTAGAATACAAAAAAATAGTAGAAATCTCTACTATTTTACAGTTGCTTTTTTACCACTAAAAGCCTATTTTTACTGTAATTGAAATTCTTTATTATTAAGAACTGTATTCTTAGATAGAATTAATTGTTTATACTTCGTTGGTTCTTCTAGTATTCTTTTTTCTGCTTCATCTATTGAATATCTTACTAAATTATTAATAATTCTCATACCTACTTCACTTTCTTCTATTTTATCTAAAATAGCTTCGATATAAGAGTCATCTAATACTAAATTGATATGAAATTGTCTTTGATATCTTTGTCTTTTCTTTACAAAATCACTAATTTTTGATCTTAATAAAATATCTTTTTTGGTTTCTCTCGATAAGTCACTATATCCTAATATCGTACTAATTCTAGTTAGCTCTTCTCTAGAAAAGTATCCTTTATCAACTAGTTTCTCTCTAATAATTTTCTCATCATGAAGAAAAGATATTTCTTCTTTACTCGTTCCAAATCCCATTTTCTTATTTTTTTCAAGAATTAATTCAAATACTCCAGCAAATACTTTATTTGTCATACAAGTATGAAAAGTAAACATATAGTCATCTGTTTGTACTGGGAAATCTCCTCCTTGAGTGTAAGTTAATAAAATGTTTTTTATTTCTTTTTTATAGTCTAATGAAGTTGCATTTAATTTATCAAACTCATCTAAGAAGATTAATCCTCTTTCTGCTTTTTCTAAATCTTTTCCTGCAAGCTCATACAGTATAATAAAGATATCTTCCATACTAATTCCTTTAATTCCTTGTGGCACTAAATTAGAGGCATTCATATGAAAATAAGGAATTCCTAAATATTCACAAGCTGCTTTTACCGTTTCTGTTTTTCCAACACCTGTAGGTCCTACTAAAAGGATTGATTCAACGGGTTCATTTTTCTCTGCTGTAATATTCATATATAATTTTTGCGCAAAAGTATCAATTTCTTGATTATGTCCAAATACTTTTTCTTTAATCGAATCTCTCAATCCTGTATAAGAAATATCTAATAATGATTTATTTTGTTCTTTAGAAGAATTACTTTCTGTTTTTGGAACTTCTTTTTTATTAAACGATTTTACAGTTTCTACAGAATGTACTTTTCCATTTCTCATAATAATCTTTGTTACTTTTTGTTTCTGATTCATTTCTTTAAAAGACCCTATCATATTATGATAAGTTTCTAATATAACTTTCATAGCATGTAAATCATCACAAGACATGATTTCATCAAGGACTTTTTCATTTAGTAAAATAGATGGAATATTCTTATCCATTATACAAGTTACTCCATAATCTGATTCTTTTATCTTATGAAGATCAATTTCTGTTTTTTTCATGAAATCAAATTCATTGTCAGTTTCAACATAAATTAATTTATCTTTTCTATCTTCAAAGTAATAATTACTTAAAAACTCTTCCTCTTCTTCAATATCATATATTCTTTTTAATTCTTCTAAAGAAAAAACATAATCTACAATATTCTTATTTTTTAAATCTTCACAACTACTTAATATGGAATAGTTTTTTCCTTTTTGAATGATATCAAATCCTGTTGATTCTCCTTTTATTAAAGATATAGGAAAAAGAATATATTGAGTTTTACTAATTTTTAAAACTTTATAATTGATTCCATATACAATTTCATTCACTGTAATCACCTAGTTTTTTATTATATATGAAATTTATCTATTAAGCAATGACCAAAATTCCTGTTTCGTAGTAAAACCCTCTATCTCCACAGGCTTCAATTCCGATGGTCGCCACCGTACTCATTTTTTACTGACATTATTTCTACATTATTTTTCTTTTATTTTAGCAATTTCTTCTAAAGATAATTCTGTTATTTCAGAAATATCTTTGATTGGTATATTTTTCTCTAACATTTTTTTGACAACATCTACTGTTTTT
>CADBSF010000046.1 GCA_902797265.1 uncultured Erysipelotrichaceae bacterium | reverse complement strand
TTCTCTATTTAATTCTACATTAATAATAAAATCTTTCTTCTTATTCACTAATAAAGTATCTAATCGATAACTAACCAACTGATTTCCAGAAGATATTTCATTATCTATCAGTTCAAATTCATGAATATCTATCCCGGTATAATAAAGAATGAAATCATCAAAGAAAAGAATTGTATTTCTTCTTTTTTCATATTTCACCTCCTCCATAAAACTATGGAAGAGTAAAATAACATAGTAAAAAACATTTGACAAACCAAAGAAAATGAAAATTCAAAAGAAAAAGAATTTGAAAATAGGCAAATTCTTATCTTATTTTTAAATTTTCAATCTTAAATTACTAGGAAAGAAAAATTTGTAAAAAATATATTTTTTTAATAAATTCCATAATTTCTTTGTAGTATTTGTGATACTTGTTGAGTAATTCGATAAGTAACTAAAGATGCATAATTCATATTGGAATTTGGATGAGAAGAATGAGGAGATGTTACAACGATACTAACTCTTGGATTTTCATAAGGAGCATATCCAATGAAAGAACTCGTAATAGTATCCGTATCATTCTTGCCATCATTATTTGTATCTTTTGTACTCTGAGAAGTTCCTGTCTTTCCAGCTGGTCTTAAGGATGGATCAATGTATCCTACTCCATATCCTCCAGGAGAATTAATAACAGCAATAAATCCTTGTTTTACTCTTTCTAAATAAGCAGGTTGAGTATCTATACCATTCAATACTTTTTTCTCAACAACACTTTCTAATTCTCCTATGTCTTCTGATTTACTAGAAGATCTTACTTCTTTTAAAAGATGAGGAGCTAGACGATATCCTCCATTAGCTATCGTTGAAATATACTGAGATATTTGAAGTGGTGTGTAAGCTTCATATTGACCCATAACAAAATCTAATAAGTTACCAGCTGCTTTATCTTTTGAAGAATATCCACTACTTTCTGTTGGTAAATCAATTTCTGTTTTTACTCCTAATCCAAAAGAATGATACATATTCCTATAAACATCAAAACTTCTTTGATTAAAATTCAATTTCATTTCTCGATAATATTCTTGTCCATTTACTCGAATTGCTGTTTTAAACTGATAAACATTACTACTTTTTGCAAGAGCAGTAATATCATCAATTACTCCTAGATTATTAACAGAAGAGCATTTTTCTTGAACACCTGCAACTTTAACACACTCATCTAACATTCTTTCCCCAATATGAATAGCTCCTTCATTATAACCAACTAACATAGAAGCACCTTTTACAATACTACCAGGAGTAATAGGATTCATTAAAATACTAGAAATATTATCAATAATTTCACCATTTACAATTTTTTTACTTGACATAGCAAGAATCTCTCCCGTTTGAGGGTCTTGTACAACAACACTAGAAGAATCATAGAATTCCGTATTCGGTTCCGTTTTCGCAATTCTTATTTGTTCTTCTAATATTCGATCAATTTCTTGTTGTAAATTAATATCTATTGTTAAAACAATATCTTTTCCTCTACTACCTTCTTTTATCAATTTTACTTCATGAGAATTTACAACTTCATAAGTACTCTTTTCTCCATGTAAATAATCTTCATATTGTTTTTCAATATAACTTAATCCTACTCTATCATTTAAACTATAACCCTTTTTCAAATATTCTTCTTTCTCTTCTAATGGAATTCCTTGAGCTTCTGTTGAAACAGTTCCTAACATGCTTTTAAAAGTATCCCCATAAGGATAAACTCTTTCCCAATCAATTCTAGTATTAAATCCAGTTAATTTTTCATTATTTTCCGAAATATAAGCAAATTCTTTATCCGTTGCATCACTTTTAATCACTTTTTCCTCATAAGTATATCCTTTATTCATTAAATAAAAGATATAAGCAACTTTTAATTCTTCTTCATCAAAATTAACTTTTTCTTCCTCTATTCTACTAATCTTTAATTCTTCTAGTTCTCTAGCTGTCATCTTTCTTTGTTTTACTTTATCTATTTCTTTTTCAGTAACTAAAGAATTACAATATTCAGGATTCTTTGCATAAAAATATTCTCTTTTATTTCTTAATGATATTTTATGATAGTCTAAATCTATATGAGGAGCTATTTCTTTAGCCAAATTAATCATTTCTAGATTTGTAATTCTTTTATCTTTCTTATAAACAATAGTTTTCAAAGATTTATTATCTACAATAATATTATAATTTCTATCATAGATTCTACCTCTTGGACTACTATTTCCTAATACTTCTGTATAAGTAAGTAAAGACAAATCATTTGAATGTAATAACTGTTCATCTAACATAATCCTACTTGTTTGAACTAATAAAAAAGAAAATAATCCTATTACTAATAATAATAGAAAAACAAATCTTCTTTTAATTATATTTTCATAATTTGGAATTTTTTTCTTTTGATTTATCTTTTTCATTCTCTATACCCACCAATAATAGTTTATCACATAATTGAAAGAGAAATTCATATAAATTAATTAGAGGTGATTATTTTGTATCAAAAAGTACTTAAAAATTATATTTCTAGTTTAACAGTAAAAGATGTAGAAGAAGTATTAAAGAAATATCAATTATCTTATAAACAAGAAGAAGTAATTATTCTATATCAATTTGTAAAATATCATTATCAAGATTTATTAGAAGAAAAAATAGAAGTATTTCAAGAATTAAAAAATCAAATCAATCCAAATTTATATAAACAATTACTATCTTATTATATTGAATTAAAGCAAAAATATATTCATAAATAGGAAAAAGGCTTCTTACGAAGCCTTTGGTTTACATTTCAATTATTAATTGGTTTTACTAAATTAACCTAATACAACATCATCAGTAATAATATCTAATTTTTTACAATTTGCACTAGAACCACTAGTAGTTAAAGTTACACCATTGAAGTGATCATAAGATTCAGCTGATGGAGCAAGTCTTCCAACTATATTACCATTTTTCTTAGTTACAATTGTACTTCTCTTTAATTCTTTTTCAAGAGTTAATTGATCAATACCTCTTTGTGCAATATCTAATAAAGTAATTGCATATTCATAAGTAGTTCTACCACTTTCAGAAACTGTTTTCTTAACTACAACATATCCAGTTACATCTGTATTACCCCAAGAAGATTTTCCTCCTTGTTCCATTAAGTCTGCTGCTGATTTAGAACCATCAGTTTCAATTGAGAAATAATAATATCCATCTAATAATGCTGAGAATGGCATGTTCTTACCATCTTGTTGTGTGTATAATTCATCTGCTGCGATTGCATTTTTAATTGAATTTATGTAACTCTTTGCTGTATGAATAAATGTATCTCTTCTTGCATTTTCAATTGTACGAGATACCATTGGGATTGCTACTAAAAGCAAAATACCCATGATTACGATAACTGCTAATAATTCGATTAATGTAAAACCTTTCCTATTTAAATCTTTTTTCATTTTTCCCTTCACTCTCTTTCTTTATTTTTTATAATCTAATTCTACCACAGATTTTTCCTTATAACATTTTTTTTGATAATTATTTTTATCAATTGACAACTTCCTTGTAAATTTATTTTGTTACACAACAACATAAGTAATAGAAATAATAATATTATTCATTATCAATCAAATTATAATAACGAATAAGATTTAAGATCAAAAGTAAAATAAATAATATAAATACAAAGGAAAAAGGCTTCTTTCGAAGCCTTTGGTTTACATTTATCTTAATTATACATTATTTGTTTTACTATTAATTATCCAATATTAACAGTATCAGTAATAATTTCTAGTTTTTTACAATTAGTTGTAGTCATTGCTACTCCACCGAAACTATCACTAGTAGCATTTCCTGCTGGAGCAGTTCTTCTTACAATATCATCAGTTTTCTTAGTAACGATTGTACTTCTCTTTAAATCTTTTTCAAGAGTTAATTTATGAATACCTCTTTGTGCAATATCTAATAAAGTAATTGCATATTCATAAGTAGTTCTACCACTTGCAGAAACTGTTTTCTTAACTACAACATATCCTGATACATCAGTATTTCCCCAAGAAGATTTACCACCTTGTTCCATTAAGTCAGCTGCTGTATTATCTCCATCTGTTTCAATTGCGAAATAATAATATCCATCAAGTAATGCTGAGAATGGCATATTCTTACCATCTTGTAAAGTATAAAGTTCATCTGCTGCAATAGCATTTTTAATTGAATTTATGTAACTCTTTGCTGTATGAATAAATGTATCTCTTCTTGCATTTTCAATTGTACGAGATACCATAGGGATTGCTACTAAAAGCAAGATACCCATGATTACGATAACTGCTAATAATTCGATTAATGTAAAACCTTTCCTATTTAAATCTCTTTTCATTTTTCCCTTCACTCTCTTTCCTTATTTTTATAAATTTATTTTAGCATACATTTTATTATTCTAAAAGTGTTTTTCATTATTATTTTTGACAATTTACAATTATTTGTAAATCACCTCAATTCCACCTGGACATAAACTTGCATATGTACTACTTAAAGTTGATTTTACTTGTGTTTCTTTCTGAGCATCCGTTCCCCCACCATTTACAATTCCTATGATTGTAGAATCAAGATTTTTTTCAGTGGCAGATACTTGATTTGCTTTTTGAATATAATTATCAGCAGAACTTCCTTGTAAATTTGCATAATCTACTGTATACAATCCTAAATTTTCATCTGCATTAGATTCTACTAATCTTATATAATAAGTATATTTTGTTGATGATCTTTGTAATAATACAAAAGATGAATATTCAAAATACTTATTTCCATTTGGACCAGTTTTAACATCTTCATTCGTATTAATACTTTTTAAAGTATACAATTTGCATTTTCCATCTGCTGGTCTTAAATCATCCGGACTAGATGCTATTTTTACTTTTACAGTATTCATCATTTTTGAAGCATCTTGCTTAAATACATTTAATTGCTGTTTTTCAAACATTCCTTTTATATTTGGTATTGCTAATACCATGATTATTCCAATTACCGTTAGCATAGCAAGTAATTCTATTAATGTAAATCCACTTTTTCTCATATCATCACTACCTTCTTATCATTATTATAACATGGTAAATTCAAATTTAGGGGACTAATTTATCATTTTTTTTAAATTTTCTATTTCTGCTACACTATTTGATGTATAGTTTTCCATATTAAAGATGTTATCATACCTAAAAAGTGCAAAGCCTCTATAATTTTTACTATTTCTTGACAATAATACTTCTCGCATAATGATATTATCATTTAATATCCATTCCTCTCTTCCTTCCTTCGCATAGGAATCTATTTTCCCTATCTTATAGAAAGCAAGTGCAGGAAGAAACATTAAATCAGACTTTTTAATCAAACTTTCCCATTCTTCAAGTGTATTTTTAAAACCTTTCATAGTATTATAAAAACCATAGTATATTTGAGGCATAATAAAATCTATATAGCCTTCTTCTTCCATCCATCTCTTGACATCAGCAAAATGAGAATCGTAATTATTGGAAATATTTCCATCAGGACTGATTCCAAATAAAATATTTTTTGATTGACAAATATCATGTACCTTCTTTACCATTTGATTAATTACTTGTAAATGATATTCTTCTATTGACAATTGATCTTTTACTTTTTCATAATCAGCATAATCAATGTTATTGTCAGGATAAAAATAGTCATCCATTAACAATCCATCTATTGAATACTCTGTTATTTCATTAACAATTCCTAATATATATTCCTCCACTTCTTTTTTTGAAGGATTCCAATAAATACCATTCTTTACATATATAGTATCTGTATTAAGATATTGATAAGCTGGTGATTTTTCTGTAATCGATGATAAATCTGAAGTGGTTCTAATTCGATAAGGATTTATCCAAGCAATTATTTTGATATGATTACTTTTGGCTTCTTCTATAAAACTATGTAATATATCAAATGTAAAAGAACCTTCTTCTTTACTCACATAGGAACTAAAAGGATAAATATTTGATTGATATATAGTATCAGTTGATATAACGGTATGTAAAATAATAGTATTTAATTTCATTTTTTTACAATTATGAATAATATTCTTTATATTCTTTTTACTCTCTTCAATAGAATCTTTTTTTATATAAGTATTTAATTCAATATAACTAACAAAAACTGCTCTTATTTCTTCTTCTTTTATTTTTTCTATCTGATTATCTTTCATACTAAAAAAGATTCCTAACAAACATATTAAAATTATTCCCAACTTTTTCATAGTATCACCAATCATAGAATAATTCTTTTATTTGTCTAACTATGTCATTTTATTTTATCTTTTTCTATAATATAAATTTTCTTATTTTTATAAAATCCATAAAAAATATCACTTAATTTAATTTTCTCTTTTTCAATTTCCTGTAATAACCATGAAATATTAATATTCTCTTTCTTTATCAAATCTTGATTCCATTCTCCTTCTATTATAATAGGAAGAGGATACGTTCTTTTTTTATCATCACTTTTTTTAAAAATCGATAATTTCCCACTTGTTTCTAATATTGCATAATCTACTTCTTCTATAGATTTAATAGAATTTCCCCTTAATTGTGTCAATAAATCATCGATATTATATCTTTGTTTTTTCATCTCTTTAAAATTTATTTTTCCTTTTTCAATAATTACAGATGGATTTCCATCTAATAAACTTCTTATCTTTTTATTTTTTAAAGATACTTCAGAACATATAATTTGTAAAGTAACTAAGATAAGAATAGGAATAATAGATAAAAAAATACTAGATTCATAATTCTCTATCGAGATTGCGACCATTTCAGCAATAAAGATAGAGACAATAAAATCAATAATAGATAATTCTCCTATCTCTCTTTTCCCCATAATTCGATAAACTATCGTTATAAGTACATAAAAAATAATACTTCTAATAGACACTATTATATATTTCAATCTGATCACCATTATTATCTTGGCTTTTTCATATTCTTTTATACCTTATCATATAGTATATTGAGGTGAAACATGAAAACAATTCGTATATATGGATTTTCTATTCTTAAAACAATTATCTTTCTATTATTGTCTATTCTTATCCTAAGTTTATTAGAATATTGTAATATACTATCAGAGAAAGCAACATCTTTTTTCTTATTCTTATCATTACTCACAATTCTAGTCATAGAAAGCTATCAACTATCAAAAAAAGGTTATCTCTTAGGACTAGAAATAATTTTTATACTAGTTATAAATTCTATTATTAATAACAAACTTCAATATAAACTAATTTTATATTACATAATTATAGAAATTACCTCTTATATGGGATATTTTATTAGAAAAAAAAAGAAAAAATGAATTACTTTTTTCGGTTGTATTATAAATAGTGTTGGTGAGTTTACACCTCACTATTTTTACTATATATAAAAAGACATAGGTTTGATACAATGTAATTG